>JAQIDF010000343.1 GCA_027858145.1 Prolixibacteraceae bacterium
CTGACAATCTCGTGGACTGCCTTCTCCTAAACGCTCAATACCGTGACTCTTTACCACAGCACCTTTAGGTGGTTTAATGCCTCATCCTGAAATGCGACATTGGTGGGTCTGCTTACAACTGCATCCACCATCTTATTTACAGCACGTAGAACTTTGTTTTGCCGATGTTCTACTTCTCGGCACACTAAGTTTTGTTGCGGATTTTCGGAGTGATTGTCTGTCCGAAAGGACGACAATCGATGCGAGAATCTGCGCTTTGAAAACCACTGCGACCGCTATAAAATTTACATATTGTTAGGGTTTGTTATTTTTTCTTGCGTTAAATAATCCGATGCTGAAACTTCCTTTAATTGATAAATAATAATTATCAAAATCTCCATGTACATTTGGATTAACATTAATGTCACCAAATATCTGATTATACTCAATTGTCAAATCAAAAATATCATAAATTGATATTCCTATCAAAGGTCTAAATCCTATATTTATCGTCGGCGTGTGGTAAAGCACGTGGTAAACTCCTAATCCCAATCCAACAAATGGTTGTATTTTGGCGTTTGTAAATGAATATTCAATAGTTGGAGAAAACGATATTATATTGAATGCTCCTATATCATCTGTTTGATAATCTTCTGTAACCAAAGTATACTCCATATTCAATCCATATGTAATGTTATCTGTATAATTCCACTTTGGAAATAAATGAATACCAAATCCTCCATTCTTATTATTATAATCAGGAATATTTTTATTGAACAATCTTTCTGGTAAATTTCCCTGAAATCCAAAATTTAGTCTAATATCATTTTTTTGAGCATTCAAGGTGGAAGATATAAATACTAATGCCAATACTCCAAATAGTATCAATAGTTCTTCTTTTTTTAAAATTTTCATCAAATTTCAATTTTTTATGTGGCCTTTATTTCGGACGTGTAATAAACCCTAACGTCCAGTATATGTTTTCGGGGCTTTGGCTGTGTGAGAGCCTTGTGCGGCACTGAAATATATACATTGTTAGCATTTCGGTGGTTCTTGTTATACTGTTTTTCTTTTCATTTTAAATTTACATATTCCGCCCGTTAAATATACATAATTCCACCACCAACCGCTCAGGTTTTTTAAAATTATTCCTTTTCGTAGTTTGTAAGTTTTGTAATGTTTCATAATGCCAAGGTAAGAGTTCATACTACTCATAAAAGCATCTTTTTCCTCTTTTATCGGTTTGTGGTCACGGACTATTTGATTTTGCTTTTCTATGGCATTGTAAAAGTTTCCTTTGGTTCGGTTGGCTATGTATGTTTTGTGTGGTTTGATTACTGCTCCAAGGTATTTAACCCCCTTACTGTAATGCTGTAAATAAATTTTATCGGGGTGTAATGTCAGGTGTATAGTTGAAAGTAAAAAGTCTGTAAGTTTTGGGATAACAGATTGCAAATAATCTTTGCTTTCGTGTATCAAAACAAAGTCATCAACATATCTGCCATAATGTTTTATGTGCAATTCTCGTTTTACCCAATGGTCGAATTCATTCATGTAAATATTGCCAAACAATTGAGAGGTTAAGTTGCCTATTGGCAAACCACAATTGGGTTGTGCATGAAATAAACTCTTTGTTTGTGGCAAACCGCTCCAATCTTCTTTTTTGCCTTTGATTATGCAATTTACTTTTGGGTCATTGAATATTGTTTTTTCAATAAGATAAAGTACAAGTTTCAAATCAAAATCTACTTTGCTTTTATTACGGATTAGTTCATTCTTAACTTTATCAAACAGCAATGTCTTGTTCATTGCCATAAAATAGCCTTTGATGTCGAGCTTTAGAATGTAACAGTCTTTTGAATAATTATTGGAGCAAGAACGTATAAAATGGTCTATTCTTTTAATACCGTAATGTGTACCTTTACCAACCCGGCAACTATAACTATCGTTTATAAATGATTTTTCGAAAATTGGACTTATGTAATTGTAAATGAAATGATGTACGACCCTATCACGAAAATCGGCTGCAAAAATCTCTCGTTTTACCGGTTTATCTACAATAAAACATATACTTGGTTTGGGTGTGTATTTGCGTTCAATAATCTCACTGGCTAAAGCAAATAAATTTGCTTCCAGATGTTTTTCAAATGCAAGGGCATTAATTGTATTCCGCTTGTTTTTTCGTGCATCAAAATACGCTTGAAACAAATCGAGCGTGATTTTTTTCCTATCTATTTCCGAAAACAAATTGAGTTGCTGCATCCATTTTTTTTATAAAAGCCACGGAGAAATAATCCCCGTGGCTGTGTTTTCCTTCAAATCCCTCAAACAGCGCACGGAAAAACCAACCTCCTTATTGTTGTTGTTTCTGTTTACATTGCTGTTATTGTAGTTCATGTTACGGTTCCATGCATTTGTTGCATTGTTCTCCGTAGCACTCCACCAGTTACCGTTGTTTCCAATATTGTTGAATGTTCCATTATTGTTACGGTTGCCTCCTGGCAGGGCTGTAAAAGTAACCACTTAATTTGTCGCACTGGCATTCTCAGCCTGTGAAATCTTTTATAGCTAACATCTACCTGTTTTGGATATGGCAGGTTTTTACAATGCCAGCGGGCTACCGGATTTAAATTGCTCGCTTCGGCAAACAATAGCTTGCCGAACTCAGGCGGAAAACTTTTATTTTTGGCTCTTTTGCCATCCGCTTAATTGTTTTGATACATTTTCAACTGCTTCGTTTATTCTTACAAATTTTTCAAGGCTTATTTGCTTCATATCTTTCATTACACGTATTAGCAATCGAATTACTTCTATTTGCTCTCGTGCCATTTGAAGCACATCGGCTTTTTGATGCCTTGTATTGGCACGATAAATCAATGTAAGCAATTCTATCGTTTCTTTCTTTAAACTCTCACCTACGGTATATTTGTACTCTTTACTAAACTCCTTTGTAAACTGGAATATAGCCAAAAGTAAATCATAAGTTGCTTTATATACTGGTAGTTCGTTATACTGTGCCATTAAAAAAAAATACTATCGTGATTTTGCTTGGCTCGGCAGCGTACAAGCAAGCTTGACGCTGCACTCACCTTTCGCAAAAATTCGACCGCTTCACGGAAATAAACAAATAAATCAAATAGTCAAATGAATCAAATAAATTCTAATCCCTCAAACAGCGCACGGAAAAACCAACCTCCTTATCGTCGCCGTTCCTGCCTACACTGCTGCCATAGCAGCCCATGTAACGGTACCACGCACTCGTCGCATCGTACTCCGTAGCACTCCACCAGTAACCGTCGTATCCAATACCGTAGAATGTTCCATAACTGCAACGGTAGCCTCCTGGCAGGGCTGTAAAGCCAGATTTATTGCGATAAGTAGAATAATCAATATTACCTACTGCTCCTGTGGTTGATGAACTTGTCCATCCACTTGTACTTGCTAATGACTTGGCTATTTTAGCCCCTCCGCCACCTGTTGTTCCATCATAATTGTGTCCATTATCAGCAAGGTAGTTTTCCATTTGTGTCCATTCAGCATCGCTTGGTAAATGCCAGCCTGTAGGGCATACGCCTTGAATACCGCTTGGATTTGCTGTTACACTTGCCGCACCGTTCATGGCTGCCGCCCATGTGTATAAAGCTCCGTATTTGGAGGCATTGGTAGTGCTATCATCATCGTACCAGCAATACGCTTTACTTGTTGCTGTTAGTGCATCCCATGTAGCATTACTGTTTACCAAAGGTATGGCTGTTCCATTTGCGTAATGGGTAGTTTTTAGGTTTTCTGACATCCAAACCTGTGTGCCAATGGTTACTGTATTGTAAACATTGCCGTCAAAATCTTCTACGGTAGTGGAACTTCCTAAAGTGGGTTTGTAAAAAATAATACTGTCCACATCTGTTGTTTTTACAGATTGTTTATTTATTATCACTCCGCTTTTCATTACATACATCGTGTCATTCTGAGCAAAAAGAGTTGAAAAGGAAAAGGTAAAAGTTAAAAGTGCTGCTAATGATACTTTCTTAATGGTATATGTTGATTTCATAATTAAGTCCTCCTTTTATTGTTTAATAATTTTTACTGTTTTTATTTCTGTTGTGCTTGCATATCGGCACAGGTAAATGCCTTGGGAAAGTTGGCTCAGGTTCAAGACTGCCGTGTTTGCTCCATCGGTTTTTTGTTCCTGTAGCAATTTGCCTTCAAGGGTGAGGATACTTATTGTTCCTCTGGATGCTACGCCTGTTAATTCAATGTTTAATACATCGGTTACAGGATTTGGATAAGTAATCAGATTGGATGCACCTTGCTGTACTGGCTGCTCTATCCCTGTTGTTAAATCTTCAAAACTCAGATACTTTAGTTCACTCAGAGCATACTCCGCTGTGCTGTTATCTGTTTTCTGAACTGTAACATTCCCCGATGAAAATGTCATCTTTTGCACGCTACTCAATGTGTAGGCGGTTTGTGTTCCGCTACTTTCTTTTACATATATGGTTTGTGCTTGTAAACTTATAAGTCCAAGCCCTAACAAGAGTACGGCACTTAATTTTAATCGTTTGTGTCTCATTTTTGACCTCCTTTTTTTAATTGTGAATATTCATTTTTATTTATCTGTTTTTGTCAATGTTACATATTGTTGCTGGTTTTTCTCCACTGAATGCACCGGGTAGCTTACGCCCCCTAAGAACTGTACGTGCGAGTTTCCCAGCATACAGCTCAGGCACTTTTAAGGCCAACACGGTGAGGTGTGACCCGGCTGTTATTACTGTTTTTACTTGACATAAAAGTAGTAATTTGTTTACACTCTTTTGCTAAATCTTTTCTCCATTGGGTGCGCTGATAAAAATATTTATCATATTCAGATAAAAAAGGGTTGGCATCTGCTTTCACTTTAACATGATATCGAATAGGAACATACGCAATACGGTACAAGCGATTTGTCTCTGTACCTTTCTTGGTTATTCTTGTATCGGTAAAATGGTTGTCGTGAAAGTAGCGATGGTAAATCCACCAACGGTTTTTGTTGCCGTGTTGGTATTTTGCCCAACGTTTCAATTGCCAGTAAATGAATGTTCCCAGCCTTGCAAATGTTCGTTTCGAACAGATCCCTTTATGGTAGTTCGACCAGCCTCTAATGACTGGGTTTAATATACGAATTAAGGCATGTGCAGGAATACCACGGTTTTTCTTGATTATTTTCTTGATCTTATCTTTGAATGACTGAACAGATTCCTTCGCTGGACGTATTAACAGTTTGCCCCTGTATTTTCGGACATTCTGCGACAGGAATTTAAAGCCATCGTTGATGTTCGTGATTCTGGATTTTTCTGGCGCGAGTTCTAAGCCTCTTTCTGACAAGAATTCAGTTACCAACGGAATAATATCATTGATGATTGTTTCTTTGTCGATGGCCGTAATTACAAAATCGTCGGCATAACGAATGAAGTTGACTTTCTGTCGTCTCCAGCGTGGAAACTTATTGTTAATAAGTGTTTCAAGTCCGTCTAAGACCATGTTCATAATCATTGGCGATATTGTACCGCCTTGTGGTGTTCCCTTTTTGCTTGGAAACAGTCGATTCTTTTCGATGTACCCCGACTTCAACCATTTTTTGAGGATGGTTTTATTGATGGGAATATTTTCCAATACCCAATCGTGTCGGATGTTATCGAAACAGCCTTTAATGTCTGCTTCAAACACCCATTGCGCTGATATTTTACGGCAAAGCGAAAGAAAACATTGAGCAATTGCATCATTACATGATCTTCTTGCCCTAAACCCAAAAGAGTTTCCATCTGCTAAGACTTCGGCCATTGGTTCAAGCGCCATTTTGTACAACGTTTGCATGGCTCTGTCGTGCATTACAGGAATACTCAGCGGACGTTTCTTACCATTTTTCTTTGGGATGTAAATCCTGCGCAAAGGTTTTGTTTGATAACCTCTAGATTTTAGATTTAAAGCTGCTTTTAGTTTATCAATGGGATGGCGCCAGACAATCCGGTCAACACCAGGAGTCTTGCCCCCTTTGTTTTTAGTAACTCTGAAAACAGCTAGTAATTTAGC
>JAQIDF010000285.1 GCA_027858145.1 Prolixibacteraceae bacterium
CAGGTTTTTTGTATATATCAATTTATGGAGAACACACCAGAGAGAATCACTAAAGAACAAGAGAAAGTCGTGCTCGTTGGCCTGATTAACAAGGAACAAGATGAAGCAAAAGCTAAAGAGTACATCGAAGAACTTGAATTTCTTGCCCATACAGCCGGAGCACAGGTCGAAGCAAAATTCTTCCAACGTCTTGAAATACCAAATACAGTCACGTTTGTTGGCTCTGGCAAACTCGAAGAAATATCAAATTTCATTAAAATAAATGAAATCGATACAATTATATTCGATGACGAACTCACACCAACTCAACTCCGAAACATTGAAAAAAGGGTATCGTGCAAAGTGCTCGACCGTACCAATCTGATTCTCGACATTTTTGCATCGAGGGCACAAACTGCCTATGCAAAAACCCAGGTAGAGCTGGCACAGCTCCAATATATGCTCCCCCGGCTTACCCGGATGTGGACACACCTTGAACGCCAAAGAGGTGGTATTGGATTACGCGGCCCCGGTGAAACGCAAATAGAAACCGACCGCCGTATTATACTTACAAAAATATCGAGGCTCAAAGAACAGCTCAAGAAAATTGACAAGCAAATGAATACCCAGCGGAAAAACCGCGGGAAACTGGTTCGTGTTGCCCTCATAGGTTACACCAACGTAGGTAAGTCAACCATGATGAACATCCTCACCAAGTCTGAAGTATTTGCTGAAAATAAGCTCTTCGCAACATTAGACACAACAGTTCGCAAAATGGTAATTGGAAACCTCCCCTTCCTGATTACCGATACAGTTGGTTTTATTCGTAAACTGCCCCATGGTTTGGTTGAATCGTTTAAATCGACTCTCGACGAAGTGCGCGAAGCCGATTTACTGATACACATGGCTGATATTTCACACCCCGGTTTCGAGGAGCACATTAATACCGTAAATGAAACACTCGAAGATATTGATGCTGCCAACAAGCCAACTATTTATGTTTTCAATAAAATTGACGCATTTACTTATAATAAAAAAGATGACGACGATTTATCGGAAACAACTACTGAAAACTGGACATTGCAAGACTGGAAGAAAAGTTGGATGGCTAAAAACAACACACCTTCGGTATTCGTTTCTGCCAAAGAAAAAACAAATATTGATGAACTGAAAAAAATACTTTACAAGAAAGTAAAAGATATTCATGTAACGCGTTTTCCTTATAACGATTTTCTGTATGCTCCCGAATTTGAAGATATAGATTAAGAATCGTAAAAAATTGCCCCCAACTGATTAACATCTTTATCATCGGTGCATTGCTTTAACAATTCCTTTATCGTTAGCTTTAAAACCGGGTGTACATAGTCAGGGGAAATCTCGCTCAACGGCTCCAGCACAAATCGTCGCTCGTGCAAATGTTTGTGTGGAATTGTAAGCTCGGGGGTATCAATAATTTCGTTTGCATATAAAAGTATATCAACATCAATAGGCCGGGAGACATAGCCTTCATTATCCGAACGTTCACGACCTAATTTTGTTTCAATTTCATGACATTTTTGCAACATCTCGGCCGGCGAATAATCAGTCATTATCTCAACAGCCATGTTTAAAAACTTTTCTTCGGTATCAAAACCCCATGCTTCCGTTTCATATACGCCCGACAAATCGATAATATGACCTATACCAACGTTAATATAGCGTATAGCCCGCGATAAAAATTTATGACGATCGCCAACATTCGATCCCAATGACAAGAAAGCTTTAATCATGGCGTGATTATTATTATAAAAATCTGTGATATTTCATAAATGTACAAATTCTTTAAGGAAAATGCGATAGAATTTGTCCAATAAAATCAAAACCTTACAACGCTACATATCAACTAGATTCTTATCTTTATATGAAATTTTCTAAAACATTATTATTTTTCAATGCATTTAGCATCATCATTTTCAGGATATATTTTGTAATATTTTTCGAATATTACAGACATATCTACTATCAGAATCTAAAATATTGAAAATGACTTAAATTATAACACTCAAAAATTCAATTAAAATGAAAAACTTTTTAAAGTATGTATTAGCCACTGTTGTCGGAATTATACTTGTTGGTATAATAGGTACATTCCTCTCGATAGGTTTGATATCAGCAATTGTGGCCATGTCATCACCTCAGGAAGTGACACTCAAAGAAAATTCATTACTTAGAATTGACCTTGATGCACAAATAACTGACAGATCATCAAACGACCCGTTTGAAAATCTGGAAATCCCCGGTATGCAAAACACAAAAAAAATCGGGCTTGGCGATATCAAATCAGCAATAAACAAAGCTGCTGACGAGGAAAACATCAAAGGAATTTACATCCGCATTGATCAGGTAATGGCAGGATATGCCACTTGTGAAGAAATTCGTGGTACCTTAAAAGAATTTAAAGAAGAATCAGGTAAACCTGTTTATGCTTATTCTGAAAATTATTCACAAAAAGCATATTACCTTGCCTCGGTTGCCGACAAGGTTTTCATTCAACCAGAAGGAATGCTTTCTTTCTCGGGACTTGCTTCTACTCATTCATTCTACAAAAATGCATTGGAAAAATTAGGCGTTGAGATGCAGGTTATCCGCCACGGAAAATTTAAGGCAGCCGTTGAACCGTTCATGCTCGAAGAAATGAGCGATGCAAACCGTGAACAAATAAATGTTTACATTGGCAGTATCTGGAACACAATTGTAACTGACATTGCAGAATCACGTGGTATGGCAACCGACCAATTAAACGTAATTGCAGATGAAAATACAACATTTAGTCCTGCCTACAACCTCACCGCAAAAAACTTGGTAGACAGTACATTGTACACCGACCAGGTAGCAGACTTTTTAAAGGCACAGGTGGGAATCGAAAACAGCGATGATTTGAACTTCCATAGCATCGCCGACATGAAAAACATTAAAGCGAAACGCGAACACAAAGGTCTTATAAAAGAAAAAATCGCTGTGGTTTACGCTTCAGGCGATATTGTTATGCAAAGTTCAAGCCCGTTTGACGAAGAGATGATTGTTGGCAACCAAATTGCACACGAAATATCAAAAGCACGGAAAGACACCTCAATCAAAGCTGTAGTTCTACGTGTTAATTCGCCAGGTGGCAGTGCACTGGCTTCTGACCTAATCTGGCGTGAAGTTCAACTAACTGAAAAAGTCAAACCAATTGTTGTATCAATGGGCAACGTAGCAGCCTCGGGCGGATATTACATTGCATGCGCTGCCGATACTATTGTAGCCAATCCTTCAACAATAACAGGGTCAATAGGTGTATTTGGTGTTATTCCAAATGTTGAAGAACTTTTTGAAGACAAATTGGGTATTAACACCGAGGTAGTAAAAACAAACGAACTTAGCGATATGCCGGCTGTTACCCGCCCGTTAACAAAACACGAGAAAGCAATGATGCAAAATATGGTTGAAAATGTATATTCAACATTTGTAAACCATGTTGCCGATGGGCGTAACTTAACCTACGAACAAGTTGACGAAATTGGCCAAGGCCGTGTATGGACAGGTGAAAATGCTTTAGAGCTGGGACTTGTAGATGTATTAGGCGGCATGGATGATGCCATCGAAATTGCTAAAAACATGAGCGGGCTTGAAACCTACCGTATTGTTGAATTCCCGAAACAAAAAGACCCAATACAGGAATTTTTGAAAGGATTCTCAACAAAAGTTAAGAATAAAATTATCACTAATGAATTGGGATATGCAGCCAAACACTACAAAGCTGTAAATACAATCATGAACAGCAATGGAATAATGGCCCGCATGCCATATGACATATCGGTAGAATAAAACAAAAACACTTATTTTAAAAAATACCGGCCACAAACCGGTATTTTTTTTGCTTTAGCCACACTTCTGTATAATTTCGTATCTTTATATTCAAGCCTAAAATACGAAATAAGTATATGCGTGAAATACTCCTTTTTCCTTTATCCTTTTTATATGGATTGATAACTTCTTTTCGGAATTTTTTGTACGACTCAAAGATTCTAAAACAACACGAATTTGACATCCCTGTCATCTCTGTTGGCAACTTAACCGTTGGGGGTACAGGCAAAACACCCCATGCCGAATATCTGATATCCCTTTTAAAAAAGGATTTCAAAATTGCTTTTTTAAGCCGTGGTTATAAGCGCAAAACCAAAGGTTTTATTCTTGCCAATAAAAACTCAGGCGTAAATGATATTGGAGATGAACCGGTACAAATAAAACAGAAATTCCCTGATATTACGGTAGCTGTATGTGAAAAACGGGCTGTTGGTATTAAGAAACTCATCAATAACGATACATTAAATATCGATGCCATTATTCTTGACGATGCATTTCAGCACCGAAGCGTACGACCCAATATAAACATTCTGCTTATAGATTACACTCAGCAAATCTTTAATGACAGTTTGTTGCCGGCCGGAAGGTTAAGAGAGTCGACCCGTGCAAAGTACAGGGCAAATTTTATCATTTTCACAAAATGCCCGCCTCAGCTTAAGCCCATTGACCAAAGGATTATTAAAAACAAACTTGATATACGCCCGTACCAGAATTTATTTTTCACAGACATTGTTTACGGTGAAATCTCCCCTGCCGAAAAAGGCAGAACACTTTTGGGCAACGACATGAGAGAATACACCGTTCTCCTGATTACCGGAATTGGAAATCCAAAACCACTGCTATCTTATATAGAGCCACAAGTAGGAGAAATCATCCACCTGCAATACGCCGACCATTACAAATATAAAACTCCCGACATCGAAAAAATTCAAAATCAATACGATGCTATTGAATCGTCATATAAAATGATCCTAACAACAGAAAAAGATCTTGTAAGATTAAAATCAACACCCGGTTTGCCGAATGGTTTTATGGAAAAATTATACTATATTCCAATCGAGATTCGGTTTTTAGAACGAATGAAAGATGCGTTTAACAAAAGGATAATAAACTATGTTACAGAAAATAGAAGCAACAGCAAACTTTATAAAAAAAACAACAAGCTTTAGCGGTAAAACAGCCATCATTCTCGGATCGGGACTTGGTAATTTTACCGATAACATGGAAATCAAGCACTCGCTAAGTTATAAAGACATACCTAATTTCCCGGTTTCAACCATCAAAGGGCATGCCGGCAAACTCATTTTTGGCAATTACAAAGGGAAGGAAGTAGTTGCGATGCAAGGCCGTTTTCATTATTACGAAGGCTACACGATGGAAGAAGTAACTTTCCCGATACGAGTATTTAAAATGATGGGCATTGATTACCTGATGGTATCAAACGCTGCCGGTGGCACAAACTACAGCTTCGAAGTAGGTGATGTAATGATGATTACCGATCATATAAACCTGTTTGGCACCAACCCATTAATTGGTAAAAATGAAGAAAAGCTGGGGCCACGTTTCACCAACATGTCGAATGCTTATGATGTGCACTTGTGCGAAGTTGCCCGACAATATGCCCGCAGCAATAACATCAGGCTTCAGGAGGGTGTTTATGTAGGACTTACCGGGCCTAGTTTTGAAACCAATGCCGAGTACCGTTTCTTAAACACCATAGGCGGTGATTCAGTTGGTATGTCAACCGTTCCCGAAGTTATTGTGGCCAACCACATGTCGATGCATGTTTTTGGCATATCGGTAATAACAAACAACGGACTTGAAGTTCCGGAAGAAGGCAACAATCATAACGAAGTACTGGATGTAGCATCAATTGCAGCACCTAAACTGGAAGCGATTTTTGGAGCTGTAATAAAGAATATTGATTAATAGACAAACCAAAAGCCTTACTTATCCGCGGGGAAGATTTTTCACGCGGAATTTTTTCAAGTCCATGAAAGTCCGTTTCCGACCCAGGAAGAAATCGATCACCACACTACCCTGCAACATCTCGTTATGTTTACCTGTTACAACCCTTTTGTTTAATGCTTTC
>JAQIDF010000315.1 GCA_027858145.1 Prolixibacteraceae bacterium
ATATCGAAAACCGAAAAATGGCTGAACCACGGGAAACATCGCATTTTCAAAGGAGCAATAAGTTCATTTCTTCTTATTGCGGTAACGTGGGCTTTCTTCTTTGCCATACAGCAAACTGCAAAGCCCTACCCAATTGCATTTTACATTATTGCAACTCTTATCATTTTTTACGGACTGGCAAATCGCAGTTTGATTATTGAAGCTCTAAAAGTAGAGCGCTGCCTGCAAAAAGAAGGATTGGATGCAGCCCGAAAACAACTTTCATATATCGTAGGGCGCGAGACCAACAAGCTCGATAAAAACCAGATACGCACAGCCGTACTGGAAACCCTGGCCGAAAATCTCAGCGACGGCGTAATTGCACCACTTTTCTACTATGCCATTGGAGGCTTTCCGTTAATGATGACTTACAAAATGGTCAACACGCTCGACTCGATGATTGGATACAAGAACGAACGTTACCACAAATTCGGTCGATTCGCAGCCCGCTTCGATGATTTTGCCAACTTCTTTCCGGCACGGATTACCGCTATTTTAATGACTTTGGTAACTATGAGCTGGCGCGGTTTTACGTTCATATTCAAATATGGACGGCAACACAGCAGTCCGAATGCCGGTTACCCCGAAGCGGCACTGGCAGGCATATTAAACTGCCGTTTTGGTGGCCCGAACATGTATCATGGAAAACTGGTAGAAAAACCGTTTATTGGTTCACATATACGTGAAATCACACACCGAGATATTACAAAAACAACACGAATCAATAACATGGTATGCATCGCTTCAATTGCAAGTATAGTGCTATTATACCTGTAATATTAAAATATTTTTCCAATTTTTTATTTTAAAAGTAAGGAACCAGTTTTCTTTTAATTTTTATGAGTATAAACGGTAAACCCACCTCCCCTTCGTTTGAGTGCAACGGAAACGAAGGGGTTTATGAGTCGGCTCCTTAAAAACGGATATGCCTGATTGTATATATCCAAACCGGAAAATTATTAACCAGCTTGCCAAATAATCCCGTAGGGATTCAATGTGGGTAGAAATCGATGCCCAAAAAATGTGAATGAGTCCTGTAGGGACGGGATATGTATTTTGTGATTGCTCCCTATTAATTTTGCACCTACGGCGCAAAGGGTGACGGTGGGGTGAACCTGTTTTCTACCCACAGGTTATGCCTAACGGCATAAACACAGGATTTGTGAGCAAGGTTGTTGACATGAATGTTGTTGTATAACCATCACGACATGCGGTTGTCGGCTCATTAAAAACGGATATGCCTGATTGTATATATCCAAACCGGAAAATTATTAACCACATTGCCAAATAATCCCGTAGGGATTCAATGTGGGTAGAAATCAATGCACCAAAACGTGAATGAGTCCTGTAGGGACGGGATATGTATTATGTGATTGCGGCAAAATAATATTGCACCTACGACGCAAGGGGTAACGGTGAGGTGAACATGTTATCTACCCACAGGTTATGCCTAGCGGCATAAGTAGAGGGTTCGTGAGCAAGGTTGTTGAGAAAATGGCAAAAGGTCAGGAGGCAGTGGTCATTGGTTCCGCTCATCTGCCCACCTCCCCTTCGTTTGAGCACAACGGAAACGAGGGGTTTATGAGTTCTCGTTTTTGACTGCCTGTCCCGAGCATCGAGGCAGTTACGCAAGCTAAAGGGGGAGGTAGGTGGGTCGAAATAGTTAAATTGCATTAAGCACGAGTTGCAATCGCGCTATAGGGGTGTTGCAAAGAAATCCCACGCTTCATCAAGCGTTATTGGCAAAATCTAACGCTGAACCAGTTTTCTCATAATGTTTTTAAGAGTATAAACGGTAAATCACATCCAAATGTTTACGTGCCAGTCTTAGTGGCATCAACACCTTTTCTTCACCGTTTAAAACCCTAACAAAATGAGCCGACAGAGCATCGTTATCGTCTTGACCAGCCATATCAACACTAATGGTTTCCTTTCGGGCTTTTCCCTTTCCCTCTTCTCCCACATCAAAAAATTCAATATTTGGGTTATCCCAACTGCAAAACGATAGTTTAATGCCGCCACAAGTACCATAAATCCGGGATTCATTAACTGCTTCCATATTTGCATTGGTTGCCCGTTCCCAATAATAACGGATACCCCCGCTAAGTTTTAAATGGGCTGCAAAATGTTCTTCCACATCAAAAATATCCGTTTCCGGGTCAATTTTATCCAACCCGTTTTTCATAAAAATAAGTTCAGCATCTTCCACTTCAGGCCAGTCGTTTAACAACCCAAGGTGAAACGACAAATCGTAAACGCCCCAATCGAATAAAACGCCGCCTCCGGCAATTTCTTTGTTCAAAAACCATTTTGCCGTGGGGTGATATTCAATTCCCGGCCTCGACTGACGAGCTACGGCATTGTGATGAATGAAATAAATTTCGCCAAGCTTACCTGAATCAATAATATCTTTTACCACTTTAAATTTAGGCTGAAGGCGGGCATGCCGTGCCGAACAATCACTGATAATCAGTTCAGGGTATGCTTCGGCAATTTTCACCATTTCATCAATATGTTCACGTTTTATGGCTGCCGGTTTCTCCAGAAGAATATGTTTCCCGGCTGCAGCGCATTTCTTGAAATGGTTGTAATGCAAAGCGGGCGGACTGGTAATCACTACTGCCTCAACAGTATCATCTTCGAGCATTTCCTCAAAATTGGTAGTTCCGTATGGAATACCATATTTCTTTTGTATTTCAACAAGCCGTGAATCATCTTTCCTGGCTATCCATTTTATCTCTGCCCTGCCGGTTTTCTGAAGTCCCTGGATGTGCTTTTCGGCAATCATTCCGGCACCAATTATTCCAAATGTAAATTTCTTTTGCATGATAATTAGTTAAAAGTTAGAACGACTAAATTAAGAAGTTTTAAAAAAACAAGCTATTTTTGGGTGTCAATATTAAAAATGATTTATTATGATGATCTTCAGAAATACAATTAAACAAATCAGCTTAACAATAAGCATGGTTATTGTTTCTACAATTCTTTCATTTGGGCAATATACCCGTGGCACTGTGCTTGAAAGCTTAGTTATTGATAGTGAAACTCTTAATAAAGAAGTAAAATACACCGTCTATCTGCCATTTGATTATGAAACATCAAACCGCTATTATCCGGTGGTTTATTTATTGCACGGGCTTGGCGACAATGATATGGGATGGATGCAGTTTGGCGAAGCACACATGATTGCCGACGAAGCCATCGCTACCCGCGAAATTCCACCAATGATACTGGTAATGCCCGACGCCGGCACATCGTTTTACATGAACAATTACGATAACTCGTTACGTTATGAGGACTTTTTCGTAGAAGAATTCATGCCTTACATTGAAGAGCAATACCGGATCCGCAGTGAAAAACGCTACCGGGGCATTGCCGGACTATCGATGGGCGGGTTTGGCACATTAAACATTGCTTTTAAGCATCCCGACAAATTTTCTGCCTGTGCTGCATTTAGTGCTGCTGTTTTTTCAGAAAAAGGTATACTGGCGGTTGACCCGCAAAGCTATAATCGTGTATATGCCAATCTGTTTGGCCCCGGGCTGGAAGGCGAAGAACGCTTAACTGAGCACTACCGACTGAATAACCCCATTGATGTAACCAAAACAAGAGGCA
>JAQIDF010000003.1 GCA_027858145.1 Prolixibacteraceae bacterium
CGCTGCATTATGTTTTTTTTGAAGCGGATAAACGGAATTTCATACTCGCCTATTTGAACGACTGCATACAAATCGAACCAATCGTTATTGAATTTACTTTCAATTTTTAGATTAACTTCACCGGTATAATAATTTTGAGGAAGATTTTGCCTGACCTCAATACCACGTTGTCTTAATTCCTCTCTATACTTATTTATCCAACTAATAATAGCATAGTTATCAAGGGGTAGCTCTTCCGATTCGTTAATACTAAAATGCAAAACATCACCAACAAGTTCAAAACCGTACTCAGCTAAGAAGGCAATGATTGAGCGCTCCCATTTAAAATCGCGAAAATGTTTATAAAAAATGAAGCGTCCGTTTTCATTTACCAATTCAACCTTTACCCCTTCGGTGCGTCCTGCTTTAAATTCCTTGTCGCCATAACTAAAGACCAGCACCATCATTGGTTCAAGATTTAAATCCTTTTCAATGGAAATAATTGCTTTCTTTTCCGATTCAACATTTTCAATATCAAAAGCATCACTTTCCACATCATTACCACTGATAATGCCATGTACAAAGGTCTTCAAGTATTTTTCCTTCACACTTAGCGGCACCGAAATAAATTCCTTTTTCAAAAAAGGAGACAGCCGCTTCGATGTAAGTGAATCGAACCAGTACATCCTGTTGTTCAACACAATACGACAGGGTTTATCTGTTAAAACAACCGGGTTCCGGTTTAAAATTTGAACTGGCTTATCACCTTGCTTTATTTCCAATTTATATTTAAAACTCTCACCTTCTGCAATAAAATGAAAAACAGCTCCTGCAGGCTCTTTCTCTATTTCAATTTTATCTTCATCGTAAATGTTATTGTATTTAACCGGCTTGTAATAAAGTGCAACATCATGCTTTCTAAGAATATCAACACAAGCCACAAGTTGTTTATCGATATAAGTTACTACATGTTCTTTAAACAACTTTTTATCTACGTTATTAAAAAAAGTAGTGATGCTTTTTTCGCGTGAAAAACGTTTTGCCAGGTTTTCATCGCTGTATTTCTCAATACGCCTTAAAAGTTCTTTTTGAGCTCCGGTAAATTTTTCGGGGTTATTATCAACATCTTGTTGAATAACCGGTGAAGTGATGGTATAAAAAGCTCCATGCTCTTTTTTCTGAATAAAAAAAGGTTGCAGCAAATACCCAAGTACACGATGCTCGGTAAGGGCAATGATAAATCTTGAAGGATTAGCCGATTCGTTCAAAACACTCAATTAATCTGTTTTAAAAATTTAACAATCACTTAATTTAACATGAAATGTGTACTTCTCTCATAAACTTCACATTAAAAGTTAGCCCGCACATTCTACACAAACCTTCGATTCGGGTATCAACATAATACGTTCTTTCTGAATAGTTTTGCCACATTTTATACATTTCCCAAAATAGGGGTTGTCAATATCTTTCAATGCGGCTTCAATGCTTTTTAATTGCATTGTTTTTTTACGAAGAGCAGCTTCGTTAACACTCCGATTATTGATGGCATCCATGCGGCTAACACGCCCAACCGCAGAATCGAGTCCTTCGGGTACGACCATCTCTTTCAATTCAGCTATTTGCTTAACAAGCCTGCGCTGCTTATTTTCTAAAAGCTCCTTAACCTGCTGTTTGTACTCAAGTTCCATATGTTTCCAATTTTCGTTACTTTTGCTTTTGTTGTACGGATGCTTTAAGACAACTTTTAGCATTCATCCCAAACAGAAAAACTTCAAATATATAAAAGGTTTTGTAAATGATTTTAAGTAAAACCCTGAAAAGAATGAATAAATTTTATTAATCCATCCAAAAAAGATAATCACCCAAAAGTTGATTTATTTTTGCATATTCAAACCATTATATCTACAAAATCAAACCACATGAACCGTATTGTTGATAAAGAATTTTTATCCGAGAATGTTGTTAAAATAGTAGTTGAAGCACCCTTAATTGCGAAATCACGCAAGCCGGGCAATTTCATTATACTCAGAGTATCAGAAAAAGGCGAACGCATACCACTTACCATTGCGTCGGCCAATGAAGAAAAAGGCACCATTGACCTCATTGCCCAGAAAGTTGGTGTCAGCACCGAGAAACTGGCCAGGATGGAAGTTGGCGACTCTCTACACGACCTGGTTGGCCCGCTTGGCAAAGCTACCGAAATGAGCAAAATTGGAACCATACTGGCCTGTGGTGGCGGCGTTGGAATTGCCCCGCTCCTACC
>JAQIDF010000121.1 GCA_027858145.1 Prolixibacteraceae bacterium
AATTTATGCAGGATAAAGTCGGGAAAATTTTCGATGGTGTAATTTCAGGCGTTACCGACTGGGGCATTTTTGTAGAGCTCAACGATAATAAATGTGAAGGTTTGGTATCGATGCGCGACTTAACCGACGACTTTTATTTCTTCGACGAGAAGAATTATTGCATCACCGGGATGCATAGCAACAAAACATACCAACTGGGTGCCGATATTAAAGTAGAAGTTGCCCGTACAAACATTGAGAAAAAACAAATAGACTTCAAGCTCGTTGAAGATGAAAACGATAATTAGTCGCGGCGCATAATCCCGTAACAAAGTATCCGCACGAAATTGTCAACCGTAACCTCCAGGTTAAGGTTGTGTTTACTACCGGTTGTGAGAGGCATTTCAAGGCCTTTCATAGCTGTAGTAATACCAATGGCTGCCAGATTAAGGTCTTCAATCTGGAATTTATCGCGACGCACACCTTCAATCAAAATTCGCTTAATCATACGAATTTCTTCTTTGGCATTCTTTTCTTTTACCTCTTCGATAAACCCAATGGCTGCAACATCATTTTCTAAAGCATTATACAGATTTGCTAAGCTCCGGTACGTGGTAAGTTTAGTCAAAATGTATTCGCGGAGTTTTTCTTCAGGATCAAGTGACCGAAAAACGACCTTTTCAAGCGAACGCTTCAAAATTTCAACTTCCTTAATAATTACAGCCTGAAAAAGATCTTCCTTGCTGCTAAAATAATAGTAGAGTGAACTTTTACCCTTACGAACAGCATTGGCTATATCGTCGAGTGTGGTTTTTTTATAACCGTACTTACTGAATATATCCTGGGCAATTTCAAGAATTGTTTCACGATTAAGGTCTTTCTTATTGACTCCGTTGTCAGCTGTTCCCATTTTTTACTGTTTTCAGTTTCTATTCAGGCTTCAAATTTAAAAAAAAGATAAAGCCATCGTATATTATACATGCGAAGACTTTACCTTATGTTTCTTTTATTTCTTAACCCTTTCGGAATAAGAATTATCGCGGGTATCTACTTTAATAATATCACCGGTATTGATGAAAATAGGCACCATAATTTCAGCACCAGTTTCAAGTGTAGCCGGTTTTTGAGCTGTAGATGATGCAGTATTACCTTTTTCACCGGGCTCAGTATAAGATACTTCAAGCTCAACAAATGGAGGCATCTCAAGTGTTAGAGGAGTCTCGGTTTCAGCATGAAAGTTAATCTCCACAACATTTCCCCCTTTTAACAACCCTGCATTATCAACCAAATCCTCCTGAAGTGTTACCTGTTCAAAGGTCTCTGTATGCATAAAGTTATAGCCCATGTCATCTTTATACAAATACTGATAAGGACGACGCTCAATACGCACCGGACTAATTTTTGTTCCTGCATTAAACGTATTATCAACCACTTTTCCTGTTTTAAGGTTTTTGAGTTTTGTACGAACAAATGCAGCTCCCTTACCGGGCTTTACATGTTGGAATTGTACTATTGAAAACAACTGTCCGTTATATTCAATGCACAACCCGTTTTTAATATCTGATGTATTTGCCATATTTTTAACGAATTATAACGTATTTAATTTCAATTAGCCGTGCAAAAATAAAAAAAAATCTATTGTCTCAATTATATATTCACATTAGTCTAAATGTTTGGTATAAATATTGGTTTGATTTTAGTGCAAACAATATTATTGACAAATGTGAGTTTTTTAACTTATAAAACAAAGTTTATGCGCACATTATTTGTATTCTTATTGTTCTTATTATCAATATTTTCGCATTCTCAAAACGTTCGCGAATCGCTCAAATTCGATGTTAAATTCGGATTTGTAAAAGGTGGCGAAGTATTTTTCAATCTTACCGATTCCATGTATCAAAACAATGAAGTTTTGAATGCGGAGCTTTACGGCTACACCACAGGTTTTGCGCACATAATATACAAAGTAAACGACTCGTTTAAAAGCGTTATCAACAAAGAGAATCTATTCCCAATTAAATCAACAAAAAAAATTAGTGAACAGAGCTACAGGTTTCATAACGAAGTATATTATTACCACCAACGCGACTCGGCATACAGCAACGAAACCGGCTGGCATAATATAATGCCCGGTGTATGCGATGTATCAGCACTCTTTTACAGTCTGCGTTATTCGGGAATACTTGACACGCTAAAGAAAGGTGACATAATTGACCTGCCCTTTTGGGACACCGGCGAATGGTATATTGTTGAAATGAAATACGGAGGAACTGAAACAATAAAGACCAATTTTGGTAAGAAAGAATGTATGGTATTGAAACCTTTAAACATTGAAGGAAAGTTTTTCAATAAGAAAGACCCGATGGTCGTTTGGCTTACTAATGACGAACGCCGTTTGCCGGTATTACTTAAAATGAATTTTAATATCGGATCGATAAAATGCGAGTTGGTCGATTCGTAATACCATTACTTTTGTTTCATAACCTGGCTCAATACACTATTTTTGGGCTTCAAAGCAATAAAACGTTTCAAATAGAAAGGCTCAAAATAAGCAACATCTACAAATTTTCCGGCCATGAATTTTTCTTCAGCGATTGATGCCATATTTTTGGCAGTGGTTATTACATTATCAACAAAAACGGCGTTTGTGTCAGTTAGCACTGAGGTACATTTAGCCGCACCATCCCCAAAATAATAAACTTTGTGGCCGGCAAGTAAATCCGAAAATGAATTCTCATCAATAATCTCAGCAGTTACCTCACCTGATTGCTCACCGCTATTATTAAATTTTGCACAATACACCTCCATGCGGCGGGCATCAATCATAGGTATTAAATAACTCCCATTCTCAACTTTTAAATCAGGATTCGCGAGAACACCACGCACCATAGAAGTTAACGGACTAACAGCAATCATAGGTATTCCGCCACCGAAACAAATACCTTTAGCTGCCGAAACACCAATTCGCAAGCCCGTGTACGAACCCGGCCCTTCACTCACGGCAACTGCATCAAATGATGAAGCTTCGAGCTTATTCTCTTTTAACAGTTCATCAATAAACACGGTGAGCAATTTTGAGTGGTTCATTCCCGTGGCATCTTCTTTAACAGAAACAACTTTGCCATTTTCAGCAATTGCTGCAGAACAAACACCAGTCGATGTTTCGATACATAGTATTCTTGCCATCTTATTCAATTAAAATTTGATGCAAATATGCAAGTAAAAATTTTAACTCCCATGAAATTGTA
>JAQIDF010000166.1 GCA_027858145.1 Prolixibacteraceae bacterium
GATTTTATTCGCTCAATCCCTTTAAAGGGGTTGTACAGTGTTGCGCCCTGTTTTACCAGATAGTCATAGAAAACACTTACACAGCCTATTATACTTATGACTGTTCGTGAACAATACACAGGGGTACCCTGTTCATCTTTCTTTACAAGCAGCTGTCCCTGATAACGTTCGGCATCTTCCAGGCGAACCTGTTCTACACTCATGTTTTCGTTATATAGATGCTGTAAAAACTGGCGGACATATGTAATTCCCCACGTGCCTTTCCTGCCCCCGTTGCCCACTACATACAAGCGGTACTTTTCAACAAGATCTGTGTAGTTAGCTGGCAGTGTATTCATATCTTTTTTCTTTTGCTCTTTCACGTATCTCTTACCCTGCATACGTCCGGTGCTAATCATAAGCTTCGGTTATGCCGCATTGCTTCAGCCGAAACAGGCAAATTCCATTTCATAAAATTTTCCCTCGGCTTCCGCAATGTACCCTCGCACCGCTTCACCTGTGCTCTTCCTCCGCTCCGGTGGCGGTGCTCGGCGAACATAACCCACCTTATGCTCAGCAGCCGGCTGCCCTATGTAAAAAGCAAAGAACCGTACACCATTGTCAGGAACTGACTATAAAACTGGATTATGTGGAGCCTGCGAGGCATAACGAATATTATCGGCCGTTCCGGTCACTCCTCTCAGCCAGGTTCCGTTTTGCTGTTTGTTTCTCCCAAGCTATTACAACTTTTTCAGGTATACCTTTCCCTCGCCAAGATGACCCAGTTTGGTAAAGAATACCCAAAATGCTTTATTCTGCTGTTTTTTGAACTTTTTTACTGCATTTTGATCTCTTTTTGAGTACAAAATACTACTTTGGTGGGTCAAACTGGGTCTGACCCAGTTTGACCCAGATGACCCAGTTTACTCGAATTTCTTACATATGATGGCTTCTATTTCTTTCGGTGTGGTGATCCCGTCGGTGTCGATCTTCTCAATCGGCTCATCGGCAAGTAGTTTGTAATACCCCTTCGCCCGGGCACTGCCACCACGTATACACAGTACGTACTCATAATCAACTAATATTCGTATATGCCGTTTTACCCACATCTGGCCAAAGCCGGTGTACTCACGTAAATTACGCTGAGTCATCGTCACTTCATTCACGGCCAGCCGACTGCTTTCGGCCTTCTCTCTTGCATACTCACGCATATATTCATACAGGTCACGGGCTCCCCGTGGCAGTTCACTCACGTTAGAGAGTATCTTGTTTTCGGTTAACTGTTGATACGCCACACGGTAATCATACGCGTCTGCTTCTATATAATTCATGCCCTTATGGTTTTTCATATCTTTCTGGTACTGTCGAATATGGCATACTGCTGCTATCAGGTATAAAAAGCGAATGTGATCGCGGCGCACCCGCATAAACCGGGCCGGATAATGAATAGCATCAACGTAAGGAATCAATATGGAAACAGGACGAAGCATCCGGGCCGCCGCGTGATGTGCCTGAATTACGGCCGGTTGCCTATCTTCTGTGTCTTCTAATCCCTCAAGCTTGAACTTCTTTTTCTGCTCCCTGAGAATACGCGCCGTTTGCTCAACCGACTCATCAACCTGTATAATAAAACAACGGGAAGCGTTCTCCTGGTTAATCTCGGTTGAAGTGGTCGTCATCGCTATTGAGATGTAGGCTTCTGTCTCTATTTGCTTGCTTTCCATCATGCCGGTCTTGAGGTCTTTCATAGTCAGCATTCTTGAAAGCTTATGTTTTGACTGAATGTCCCGCAGCTGGTATTCTATCTCCTCTTTGTGCATCATTTCACTGATAGTCAAAAACTTGCGGTTAATGTTTTTCGCGTAATTCAAGGCCTGGTCAGTAAATGATGAGACTGCCATCAACCGTTCTTTCGGTGTCAAATCTTCAACTGTTTCGACTAACGCAGATTTACCCGAGGCACTCTGCGAGGTTACAATCACCGAAAAGGGACTCGCCAACTGACAGCTTCGGGACACGATATAGACTAGCACCTTGTTTAATTCTTCACCCACATACCCCAGAACATCCATGTCTTTGACAATGCGCTCGAAAATTTGTGGATCCTGCAATAATTCAAGACCTGCCTGCTTTTCACTTTCTGTTAGTTCTATCTCATCACTTTTACCCTCTTTTTTATCTACTTTGCTTTCTGTAAGCAGATATTTTACAAGCTCCTGGATATCATTTTTTATCGATGCCCTCTCAAGGCACAGTTCTTCTGTTAGTGTATTGATAAATGTTTGTCGGGATTTTGCTGAATACAGATTAACCATATCAACAAACAGCTTGCCTTCATACCAACAGTTAATACGAAAGCGGATGCCTTCAGCTTGTATCTCGTAGCGTACATTATTGTATTCCAACACAATCCCTGTATCAGTTTGACGAAATACTCTACCACTTGGCTCTGGTTTCTGTTCTTCCACCTTCTCTATCTGCGCAAGAATACTTTCTTTACTCAGCTTCCCCGAAACCAGATCCTCATTCCAATCCTTACCTTCGGGAAAAATAATCTTTACACGCCGGTCTTCATCCACAAGTTGATCCCGGTGGTTTAGCGCGGCTTTTCGCCCGGCCTCGTCGTTGTCTAAGGCAAGCACAACTTCCGGCACCAGATGTTCGTACATGGCGGTAATATGCGAATCCGTTAAGCCGTTGGTTCCGTAGATACAGCTGACGTTCTGAATACCAAC
>JAQIDF010000212.1 GCA_027858145.1 Prolixibacteraceae bacterium
TGGACAAAACCATACCTGATTAAAGCAGGCAAGGGGTTGATTGACCCCAGTCCGTTATGGGATGAAGATGGCAAGGCTTACCTCTCGTTTGCGTTTGCCGGGAGCCGTGCCGGCGTAAAGTCGGTTCTGATTGTTTCTGAAATGGAACCTGACTGTAGTGCTCTAAAAGGAGATGCAGTGATGGTTTTCGACGGCCATAAGGATAACCCAACCGTTGAGGGTACAAAATTTTATAAACGCAACGGGTACTACTACATTTTTGCCCCTGCCGGAGGTGTTAAGCCCGGGTGGCAGTTGGCATTGCGTGCCGAAACCCCTTTTGGCCCTTATGAGGCTAAACGTGTTCTCGAACAAGGTTCAACCGATATTAACGGACCGCATCAGGGCGCCTGGGTAGAAACCGTGAAAGGTGAGCATTGGTTTATTCATTTTCAGGACCGCTATGCTTATGGCCGTGTTGTGCACATGAATCCTATGAAATGGGAAAACAACTGGCCGGTAATGGGCGTTGACTACGATGGTAATGGAGTAGGAGAGCCTGTTACAACCTTTAAAAAACCCGATGTTGATGCTGAATGGCCGGTTGTAACACCTGTTGATACGGATGAGTTTAATGCACATCAACTCGGTATTCAGTGGCAATGGCATGCCAACCCCAAAATGAAGTTTGGATTTCCTGGTGGGAATCTTGATTTCTATCGTCTGAATTGCCGTCCACGCCCCGAAAATTATGTGAATTTATGGCCGGTGCCGAATTTGTTATTGCAAAAGTTTCCGGCACAGGAATTTACCGCTACCGCCAAAGCAACAGTAAAACTGCGTGCCGACGAGGAGGAGGCTGGTTTCATCGTTATGGGCGAAGATTATCAGTATGTTGCTTTAAAACAGGTTGATGGTAATACGGTACTGCGCATGGTGAAGTGTGAAGATGCACGTAAAGAAGGTGCCGAAAAAGAAATTTTCAGTCAGCCTTACACTGCTCAAACCATTTATTTTAAGGTTGAAGTGGCTGAAGGCGGTATGTGCACATTCAGCATCAGCGAAAATGGAAAGCGTTTCACACAAGTAGGTGATGAATTTGAAGCCCGTGCCGGACGCTGGATTGGTGCCAAGCTCGGCTTCTTTGCTTTACGCAACGGTCTTGAAAGTGATACCGGTGACATGGATATAGACTGGATAAGGATTGATAAATAGAAATAAACATTATGAAACGAACATGAACTTTTTTAATCAAAAGTTCGCCAAAGGCAATGATTAACCCCGATGGTCATCGGGACATGTGAGAGCGAAGCAGTTCCATACGTTCTCAAATTTAGAATTAAGCTATGGAACAAATTATAAATTTTAAACGTATGAAATCAGTTAAAATCTTTTATCCCATTCTGTTTTTTTTCTTCTTGTTTTTAGCATGTATAAATAAAGAAAGCAAAGAGAAAATTACTAAAGTCTGGCTTATTGGTGATTCAACCATGGCCAACTATGCACTTGAAGATGATTACATGCAAAACCGCTATCCTGTAACAGGATGGGGGCAGGTGTTTCAGCCATTTATGGCAAAAGACAGCCTTACGATGTTGAACAACCTTGTCAAAACTGATAGTGTGGTTGTTGACGATCGTGTCAGGGGCGGACGAAGTACACGTACTTTTTTTCAGGAAGGGAGATGGCGTTATGTCTATGAGAATATGAAGAAGGGTGATCTGGTGCTTATTCAGTTTGGCCATAATGATGGCTCGAAAAGCAAACACGAACGATACGTGAATATTGAGGGGTACAAAGAGTTTTTGCGCTTATTTGTTGTTCAGGCCAGGCAAAAAGGAGGGGTTCCGGTGTTGTTAACCCCGGTTGCACGTAACTATCCGTGGCGCAACGGGCATCTCGAAAATGTACACAAAGGTTACCCCGATGCTGTGAAAGCAGTTGCTGGTGAACTGGATGTATTGCTTGTTGACCTGAATCAGCGGTCGATGAACCATTTTTCAAAAATGGGTCGTGATTTTGTTAGTATGAACTATTTTATGAACCTGCCGGCCGGAATGTATGAAGCATATCCCGATGGGCAGGATGACAATACCCATTTTCAGCCTGAAGGAGCAAAAGCGGTATCGCAACTTGTTTTTAATGGCTTGAAGAGTATAAATAAAGAATTCAATAATATAGAAAAATAGTAGATGATGTTTTTAAAGAATGTTTTTATTAAGTCTGTAGCAGCCGTTCTTTTCAGTACCGGGCTGTTCGCTTGTACTTCTTCAGATAAGGAAGAAATAAGAGATGTGGCTTCTGTTTACGAAGGAGTTGAGTTTGATATGCCAAAGGTTCAGGAACCGGTTTTTCCTGATTATTCGGTTTCAATTACCGAGTTTGGTGCGGTTGGTGATGGACAGTTTCTGAATACCGGTGCTTTTGCTTCTGCTATTGAGCATGTTGCACAAAAAGGCGGTGGAAAGGTAATAGTGCCAAGGGGAATTTGGCTTACCGGCCCCATAACATTGAAAAGCAATATAAACCTTTATGCTGAAAGCGGAGCGCTGGTGTTATTTAGCAAAAATAAAGATTTATACCCTCTGGTGGAAACCAGTTTTGAAGGGCTTAATACGGTTCGTTGTATGTCGCCGATTAATGGTTCGGAGCTTGAAAATGTGGCCATAACAGGGAAAGGGGTTTTTGATGGTTCTGGTGATGCCTGGCGCCATGTTAAACGTTCTAAAATGAC
>JAQIDF010000385.1 GCA_027858145.1 Prolixibacteraceae bacterium
CACCCTGATGCTGAAATTTTTGAAGGAAGATTGAAAATTGGCTCGGCCATGCAAACGTTGATGATTAAAGAAACCAAAAAGATTGTTCAGAACGAAGGCATCACTATAATTGATGCACCACCGGGAACAAGTTGCCCGGTAGTTGAATCGGTGGCCGATACCGATTACGTGGTGCTGGTTACCGAGCCCACACCATTTGGCCTGCACGACCTTAAACTAATGGTTGACCTGCTGGCTGATATAGAAAAACCCTATGGCGTTATTATCAACAAAGCAGGACTGGGAAACAATGAAACACAACGTTATATCGAAGAAAACAACATTGAATTTTTGGGTGAAATTCCATTCACCAAGGCTTATGCATCGAAATATGCAGGTGGAAATTTATTAAACGACATCCCCGCTGAAATCGAAAACACGTATCGGGAAATCGTATCGGTATTATTAAAAAAACTGAATTAACATGAAGGAAATAACTGTTATAAGCGGCAAGGGAGGGACAGGAAAAACAACCATCACAGCAGCATTGGCATCATTGGCACAAAGCGTGGTGTTTTGCGACAACGATGTAGATGCTGCCGACCTGCATTTACTACTTCACCCCGAAATAAAAGAAAAACATACATTCGAAGGGGCACGCATTGCCTCGATAAACGAAGATGAATGCACCAACTGTGGTATTTGTTTCGACAATTGCCATTTCGATGCCATAAAAGTTATTGACGGACAGCACCGCATCAATCCATTTCAGTGCGAAGGATGCCGCCTGTGCGAGCGGGTTTGCCCTACCGGCGCTATCACTTCAGAAGTAAGCCTGAACAACCACTGGTATGTTTCGGATACCCGTTTCGGAAAAATGGTTCATGCAAAAATGGGACCCGGCGAAGAGAACTCGGGCAAGCTGGTTGCCAAAGTACGCGAACGCTCAAAGCAAATTGCCACCGAAGAACACCTCGACTATATTGTAAACGACGGCCCCCCGGGAATTGGCTGCACAGCTATTTCATCGATAACTGGCACCAACCAGATTTTATTGGTTATTGAAGCCACCAAATCGGGCTTGCACGATGCCAGGCGGGTGGTTGAACTGGCACGAAACTTTGGTATTCCAACGGTAGCAATCATCAACAAGTACGACCTTGATGAAAACCTGTCGGACGAAATAAGCACTTACCTTAAAAATGAAAGCATACCATTAATTGCAAAAATACCTTTCGACAGAATGATAGTTGAAGCCATGGTTCACGGGCAAACCATTGTTGAGTATTCACCTGAATCGGAAACCTCGAAGCAATTAAAAAAGGTTTGGGATGGGTTAAAATAATTATTATATTTTTCACGTACAATTAATCAGATATTGTATGCGTTCGCGTCTCCGCACCTTCGCGATTAAAAATTATTTTTGAATTTTACGATTAATAAAAACCATAATATCGCCGCTATGCGGCTCAATTGGTTTCGTTGATTGCAAAATTATGAGCAAAACGGATACACGTTTCGTTTCGAAGCAGACAGTCATTCCGGAGCAAAACGGACACACGTTCCAGATGAAAATTAGAATTTTTAAATTTTGTCATTGTAATATACACCTCTGTACCTACACTCCTTAGCGGTTAAAAAATTATTCCAGCCGCATCGCGGCGACATTATGGTAGCAACAATTAGCGTAAAACCCACGAATCCTAGCCGCATCGCGGCGGTATTATGGTTTTATATTTTTTTGTACAGATGAACTTTTTTTATAAATTGTTAAAAATTAAAAAACTACTATGGATCAACTAGCCGTAGTGAAGTTATTAAAAAGTTATCAAGTTCCAAACACTATAACGCTACATATCAATGTATTAGAGTTTTTTTATAGTGAAAAGTTTACCAAAAATGAAGATACAGTCTTTGGATATGGTAATTTATATATCAAAAAAAGTTGAAAGCTTTTCATGCTGATTATACTTCCCTTATCAGATTTAATCTCAACCCAGTCATTCACAATATCAGCAATAACAACGATAGAACTATTCAGCATACTACTACACTCAATTTCAACGTGATTATTTTGCCTATCGACTTTCAGAAAAGATTTAACAGAAAAGGATATTTCATATTCGATAGCATCCCGGACGATTTGTCTTAATTGTTTAGAAATGTAATTCATAACGTGGTGGACAAAAAATCAGGAAACATTAAACTAATTAAAGAAGAAGTGTGTGAAAAATATAATAGTTGTCATGCGCTTAAATCACCGCCACACATTACACTGCAAAAACCATTTAAAAGAACCGACGAGGAAGAACAAACAATTATAAAAACCCTTCAGAAAGCAGCTGACAATCAAAAATCGTTTGAAGTAATTCTAAACAGGCACGGGGCATTTCCACCTAAGGTAATCTACATTAATGCACAGCCAATAGCTCCCATCGAACAATTACATTCCAAACTGAAAAAAACACTTAACCGGGGCACTACACTTCACCGACAAAGAGTTAAGTCATAAAATTACGCCACACTTAACCATTGCAAATCGCGATTTAAAACCCGACATGTTTAAACGGGCATGGGATGAGTTCAAAAACTTGCCTTTTGAAGCCCGGTTCGAAGTCAAAAGTATTTTTTTATTGAAGCATAATGGAAAAGCGTGGGACATATATCAAGAGTTTAATTTTATCCACTAAAAAAGCCTTAACTCTAATAATTATAGAATTAAGGCTTTGTTTTTGTGCCCAGAACAAGACTCGAACTTGCACGCCCTTGCGAGCACCAGCCCCTCAAGCTGGCGTGTCTACCGATTTCACCATCTGGGCAAATGTAATTTTAAGCAGAACGGATGCAAAAGTATAAAATTCCCCTTTTCATCCAAACGGAAAACGAGAAATTGTAGCATTATTTTTTTATCAGCTTTTCGTAACCTGCACCAACTATAATCCCTTTCTCATTCACTTCGAAACGATAAATCTCAATTTTAGTGAAACCCGGACTGATTTTAGGGTCTAATGTTGCCTTTCCTGTTCCTATGGTAGTTTCACGAATTTCCTCTTCCTCCACATAAATAAAACGCTCGTTGTCATTTTCAAGCTCAATTATTTTTGTCGGTTCTCCTTTTTGCTTCAGTACATATTCTCTGCCCTGCCCTAAATAATTGCGTTCTAGTTTTTTACTTACACTGCAGCCCAACAACAAAACAAGCAGAAACATATTTACCAGTATTCTTTTCATATAATAATAATAATAATAATTAATAGCTAAAACATCTTCCAAAATTAAGGCAAAGTTAATGATAAATTACCCAAAACCGAAAGCTGTATCAATATCAAAAATACCATGCCTTTTTACTATATTTGCACCGTTTTATAAGCTTAATGTAAATCTTCACAATTATGATTTTATTCTTTCATGTGCCCGGTGGCAACTATATTGCTGTAAGCACAAAGAATCCGCTTTCAGAAAAAGACACTGAAAAGTTGCAATGGTTATTTGGCGAGGCCGATAAAATTGAAGCCGATAAAATTGAGGGCTGGTTTGTAGGGCCGCGAAAAGAAATGCTCACACCCTGGAGTACAAATGCCGTTGAAATTACCCAAAACATGGGAATCGATGGCATTTTTCGTATAGAGGAATATATCAAAGTCGATAGCAACAAGGCTGCGTACGACCCCATGCTCCAGCATTTGTACAAGGGGCTCGACCAACAATTATTCAACATCGACAAACTACCCGACCCCATTGTTGAAATCGAAAACATTACTGAATACAATAAGCAAGAAGGCTTAGCATTAAGCGACGAAGAGATTAAATACCTCGAGTCAGTTTCTGAAAAACTGGAACGCCCGCTCACCGACAGCGAAGTGTTTGGGTTTTCACAGGTTAACAGTGAACACTGCCGCCACAAAATTTTTAACGGCACATTTATAATCGACGGGCAGGAAAAGGAACTTTCACTCTTCAAACTCATCAAAAAAACAACCGAAACCCACCCCAATAAAATCGTTTCGGCCTACAAGGATAATTGTTCGTTTGCCGAAGGACCGGTTGTTGAACAATTTGCTCCTAAAACACAGGACAAACCCGACTTTTTTGAAGTAAAAGATATAAAAACGGTTCTTTCATTAAAGGCCGAAACACACAATTTTCCAACAACCGTTGAGCCTTTTAACGGAGCTGCAACCGGTACAGGTGGTGAGATTCGCGACCGTATTGCAGGTGGAAAAGGCGCTTTGCCGATAGCCGGCACCGCTGTTTACATGACTGCTTACCCCCGACTGGGCGAAGGTCGTGAATGGGAAGATAAAAACGAAGCCCGCCCGTGGCTATACCAAACCCCCGAAGAAATTCTAATTAAAGCATCGAACGGTGCCAGCGACTTTGGTAACAAATTCGGGCAACCGCTTATCAACGGTAGTGTTCTTACTTATGAACATTTCGAGAACGATAAGAAATATGCTTACGACAAGGTTATTATGCTTGCCGGCGGTATTGGTTTTGGTAAAAAAGTCGACAGCCTGAAAGATATTCCCGAGCCCGGTGAAAAAGTTGTTTTGCTTGGTGGCGATAACTACCGCATTGGTATGGGAGGCGGTGCTGTTTCATCGGTTAACACCGGGCAATTTGAGAATAAAATTGAGCTTAACGCCGTGCAGCGTGCCAACCCGGAAATGCAAAAACGGGTATTAAATGCCATCAGGGCTTTGAGCGAAAGTGATGTTAATCCCATTGTTTCGATTCACGACCACGGTGCAGGTGGTCACCTGAACTGCCTGAGCGAGCTGGTTGAAGATACCGGTGGCGTGATTAATATCGACAAACTGCCGGTTGGCGACCCTACCCTTTCGTTGAAAGAAATTGTAGGCAACGAATCGCAGGAGCGTATGGGGCTTGTTATTAAAGAAGAATACATTGAAAACCTTCGCAAGATTGCCGAAAGGGAACGCGCCCCGATGTATGTGATTGGCGAAACCACCAACGACATGCGTTTTACCTTCCAAAAGCTCGAAACCAACGAGAAACCCATTAACTGGAAGCTGGAACACATGTTTGGCAACCCGCCAAAAACCATTATGAACGACAAGAAAGTCGATGCTAAATTTGATAATCCAACTTACTCAAAAGATAATATTCAACATTACACCGAACAGGTTCTTCAACTTGAAAATGTTGCCTGTAAAGACTGGCTGACCAACAAGGTTGACCGCTCAGTAACCGGCCGCATTGCCAAACAGCAAACAGCCGGAAAACTTCAGCTACCGCTGAACAACCTCGGGGTTATTACACTTGATTACCAGGGCAAAAGCGGACTTTCAACATCAATTGGACATGCCCCGGGCGCTGCCTTAATAAATGCCGCAAACGGTTCGATATTGTCGATTGCCGAGGCCCTGACCAACATCATCTGGGCACCGCTTACCGACAAAATTACCAGCATTAGTATGAGCGCCAACTGGATGTGGCCATGCAAAAACGAAGGTGAAGATGCACGCATTTACGATGCTGTTCAGGCTGCCAGCGATTTTGCCATTGCCCTTGGAATTAACATCCCAACCGGTAAAGATTCGTGCTCAATGGCACAGAAATACGAGAACGATACCGTTTTATCACCGGGCACCGTTATTATTTCGGCATCAGGCGAAGTATCTGATGTTAGAAAAACCGTTGAACCGGTATTGGTTGAAGAGAGACCATTATACTATCTCGATTTTTCAAAAGCACCAAAAGCTTTAGGTGGCAGTGCATTTACTCAAATCAATAACAAACTGGGCAATGAAACACCAACAGTTAGCGACCCGGAGTATTTTTTGAAAGCATTCAACACCATTCAGGAACTTATTGAAAAAGGCCTCATTTACAGTGGACACGATATTGGCGGCGGTGGCTTAATAACTTCGCTGCTCGAAATCTGTTTCTCGAACAACGAGAGTGGTTTAGACCTGGATTTATCGGCTATTGGCGAAGAGGATACTATTAAACTATTGTTTGCTGAAAACCCCGGAATCATCTTCCAGGCCAGTACTGAAGCTGAAGATATACTGAAAGCAAACGACATCGAAGCCGTTAAAATTGGTTTGCCAACCCATTCGGGTGATGTTGCAGTGAAAAACGGAAACAGCAAGCACATTTTTAATATTGAAAAATTACGCGATCTGTGGTTTAAAACATCGTACTTGCTCGACCGCAACCAAAGCACTCCGCAGTTAGCAAGAGAGCGCTTCGACTCGTATAAGAAAAACGAATTAAGTTTCAATTTTGGAAAATTTGAAGGAACAACTGCTGCATTAGACATCACCACTAAAAAGCGAACCCAATCAGGAATTAAAGCTGCAATTATTCGTGAAAAAGGCGTTAACGGCGACCGTGAGATGGCTTACAGTCTTTACCTGGCTGGTTTCGATGTGAAAGATGTACACATGACTGACCTTATCAGCGGCCGCGAAGACCTTACCGATTTGAATATGATTGTATTTGTTGGCGGATTTTCAAACTCTGATGTTCTGGGTTCGGCTAAAGGATGGGCCGGAGCTTTTAAATACAATGAAAAAGCTCGCGTGGCACTTGAGAACTTCTACAAACGTGATGATACGCTTAGCCTTGGTATTTGTAACGGTTGCCAGTTAATGGTTGAATTAAACCTGGTTTATCCGGGTATGGAACAAAAGCCTAAGATGCTGCACAACGATAGTCACAAGTTTGAATCGTCGTTCCTGAATGTAAACATACCGGCCAACAACTCGGTAATGCTTGGCAATATGGACGGTCTGCAACTTGGTGTGTGGGTTGCCCATGGCGAAGGTAAATTCAGCTTACCGGCAGGCGAAGATCAATACAACATTGCCCTGAAATATTCACGAAGCAACTACCCGGCCAACCCGAACGGTTCCGATTTTGACACAGCCGGTATATGCTCGGCCGACGGCCGCCACCTGGCCATGATGCCACACCTCGAAAGGGCTATATTCCCATGGCAATGGGGCTACTACCCTGCTGATCGTAAAAACGATGAAGTAACACCATGGGTTCAGGCATTTGTAAATGCAAGAAAGTGGGTTGAGAAAGTTATTAAATAACAAATTATCAACTCGTTACTACCTAGAAACGAAGAAATAAGATTTGATATAAAACCATTCAAAAACCGGGAATACATTTATTTATGTGTTCCCGGTTTTAAGTTTTAATATTCCTTGCACCATATTACTTATTCTTTATACTAAAGTTTATTTGCATCAAAATAGCATATTGGATACCAAAACACATTTCCAAATTCGTTTGATATATAGAAAACCCGTTTAAAAGGTTCATCTCGCTCAACATATTCACCATTATAAAAATATACAGACAATCTTAAATAATACTCAATTGGAACTGAATCAAAATAAAATGGATCCATTGGTAATGACTCTTTTAACAAAGCTGAAATAAAGCTGATATTTTTATCCGAACTAAAACCAATTTCCGATATTTCTTTCACTTTACCACTTGTATCAATCAGGCATTTAATTTCTACTTTTTGTAATTGGTTTTTCTCTTCAATATCCGGTAATCTATTGTTTATCAATAACAGTTCAATGGTAGATAACCCAATTGGCAATTCAATAAGTTTTGGCGCTTTAAAATATTGATCTTCAGGAAGGCCTTCCAGCGAAGCATCGTTATTATACTCATAATAATACTTTTCCTTCTTTCTGCCATTAGTTTTAAAAGTTTTTTGCCTTCCATGCAACAAACCTTTCATATAATTCAACTCAGCCTTTTCTTTCCCATCGGGGTAATAAACGGTTTCCCTTCCTTCTTTAAATCCATCTGAAAAATTAGTTTCAACTTTTTTGCTTCCATCTTCTCTGTATAAAATAAAAGGCCCATGGCGTTTATTGTTTCTCCACGTAGATTCTTGCTTCAAATTACCCGACGAATAAAATTCTTTATATATACCATCAACTTTGTTTTGCTTGTAAGGGATAATCATTTTTTCTTTTCCGGAATTGAAATAATGCACTAAACCGCCATCAAGATATAATTTGCCATTTGCGTATAAAGCAATGAAATTACTATCATTTAACGCTTCACTACAATAATAATCACTACGGTAGTTCAAGGTATCACCTAAAAAACTTTTTATATACCAGTGGTTTTCTTCGGGAGCAGGTTCAATTATAAGTGTTTGACTGTTCTGTGCAAAAGTTGCATTAACAAACAATAGAAAAAGTAGTAAGCAACTTGTTTTCATAAAAGATGGGGTTAAAAACTAAATTAATTATACAGTAACATTTCTTATGAGATGCAAAAAACATTCCAAAAAAATCACATAATAAACATTCCACACAACATATTTAATATCATTGATATTCAATCAGTTTTTTAAATCGGTTAAGCTGTGAGCCATATACAGAATCACATGATATTGTTGTGGGGGAATAAATTCGAGTGTTAAGCATTTCAATTTGGGAAATATGTTAATTAGTGTTTTTCGCCTCAATCCGGCTGGGCTCTTCATTTTTGTCTTAACACAAAAACGAAGCAAAAAAGTCAAGGCTCCCGAATAAATGTCATCCATCTTTTTGCAATCCATAAGTGCGGCCGGGTGATCTTCTCACAA
>JAQIDF010000250.1 GCA_027858145.1 Prolixibacteraceae bacterium
ATTTATCCTGAAAAGATTGCACGCAAACGTTTTTTCTATCCAGGTGTTGAGGCATTCTTTGAGTGATTCGCGAGATTGAATAAGAAAATGAGTAGAATTAGAGTCTGTTCTATGTCAGAATGCAGCATGCATCATGAAGTTGTTTTTCGATCAAAATATTTCCTTTCGGATCACCAAGCCGTTAATTCATCTTTTCTTTCTAAAATGTAATATGCAAGGATATTCCTGCAGTTAATGCTTGCTTATTGTGTGCATGCGCCCAGTTAATAGCAGGGGTAAATTCAACATGTGCTTGATGCATTTCTTGCCAGGCAAGGTTTTTGATTTTTGCAATTTTTACTACATCGAAAACGCTCCAGAGATAAATTGCACTTGTAGCGATGAACCCCGATAACATTAAAGCTTTTGAACCGGGTGCTTTTTCATATTCATAGTTCACACCCATTCCCATCCAAAAACCATATAAAAAGACTCCCGATGTTATAAGTTGGCTTCCGGTAACAAGTAAGCCTCTTGTTGGCTCGTTTATATATAGATATCCTGCCGGAGGGTAAGCAAAATTGCATAAGCCGGCAGCAAAGGGCGAGTATTTCTGATACCCGATTTTCTCTCGATAATTTTCAGTCGTAAACTGATTTTTAATAAAACGATATTTAGGTTCTTGTCCGGATGATTTTACATAAAAAAAAGATGTCAATATAAATAATATGACGAGTAATTTATTCCTTTTAATGTTAGTTCTTATTTTCATTTTTCACATATTCCGAGGGTGAACACTGGTAAAACTTTTTAAATATCCGGCTGAAATATTTCGGGTCGTTAAAGCCGGTAGCATAGGCAACTTCACTAACCTGCATTTGTCCTTCTTTAAGTAATGCCGTTGATTTCTTTAGCCGGTAAACGTTGATAAAATCGTTTGCCGAAAGACTGGTTATGGCTTTTAATTTTTTGTACAACTGGCTACGGCTCACGAACATTTCAGATGCAAAGTGGTCAACATCGAATGAAGGGTCGGTATAATATTTTTCAACAATTTTATTTACTTTATCGAAGAACTCGTTGTCGAGGTTTGAGTTGGTGAGTTCAGTAGATGATACTTCTTCCAGGTCACTGTAGCGTGTCCTTAGCTTTTTCCTGAGTTCAATTACATTTTTCACCTTTGCAATTAGCACATCCATGTTGAAGGGCTTGGCTATATAATCGTCGGCACCTTCTTTTATTCCTTTAAGTTGATCTTCAATTTTACCTTTAGCAGTTAACAGAATGATTGGTGTGTGGCTGGTATAAAGGTTGTTTTTTATTTTCTTCATCATGCTGAGGCCGTCTGTTTCGGGCATCATGATATCGCTAATTATAAGGGCGGGCTCTTCTTTTTTTGCAATATCATAGCCTTCTTTACCATTTTCTGCTTCCAGTACATGGTAATAATGCGAAAGGTTACTGCAAATAAACGATCGCATATCAATGTTATCCTCAACCACCAGTACTTTTTCCACCGGAACATTTACATCGTCGTTTTCGATAATTGACGGGCGGTTTATTTGTTCGTGCAATATGGCAACCTTTTGTTTTAGCGATGACTCATATGTTTGTCCCGATTTGTCAATTTCATGTTCAGAAAATGACTGTTTGTTAACCGGTATTCTTACGGTAAACGTGCTTCCCCTTCCGGTTTCACTGTCAACGCTAATTTCGCCATGCATAATTTCTGTAATGCTTTTTACCATCGAAAGACCGATTCCGGTTCCCTGGTTTACATGTTTTTTTGTTTCGGTTACCTGGTAAAAACGGTCGAACAGTTTTTTGTGAAGTCCGGCCGGAATACCTGCACCGGTATCTGTAATATTAATTTCAAGATAATTGGTTTTATCCTCTTTCTTGTTTCTGGCTTTCATTGTTATTTTATTGCCTTCGGGGGTGAATTTAAAGGCATTTGAAAGAAGGTTATAAAGAACATTTTCCAGTTTCTCTTTATCAATCCACGATACTTTATTTACCTCGATATCTTTTTGATAATCAATATTGTTCTTTTTAGCAAGATCTGCAAAAGAGCTGAAAGTTTCTTCGAGGAAAGGAACTGTCTCGGTCATTTCTACTTGTAGTTCCTGGTTCCCGGTTTCAATTTTACGTATTTCAAGTAGTTGGTTAATAAGTAACAACAAGCGTTGTGCATTGCGATTAATAACTTGAAGGGTGCTTTTTGTTTCTTTTTCGTTTTTAAAAATTTGTATTAGGCGCTCAATAGGGGAAATAATTAAGGTGAGCGGGGTTCTGAATTCATGCGAAATATTAGTGAAAAACCTTAGTTGTTGTTGGTTCACTTCCTTCACCTTGTCGTTAAGGATCATCAATGCATCCCGCTGTTGAAGTATTTCATCATTTTTGTTTTCTAATTCTTCTTTTTGTTGTTCAATTTGTATCTGCCGGCGTTCAAGCTGGTTGTTTTTTTCAATTAACTCGGTGGCTTGATTTTCAAGTACAATGTTTTGGTCTTCAATTTTTTTTGTCCGGTGGTGTATTTTTTCTTCAAGTACTCTTTTTTGTTTGAAAATTCTTCGCATCTGAAGCTGTATGAGCGAAAAAGTCAGGAGTACAACAAGTACAATAATTAAAATTAAAAACCACTGTGTTTTCCAGAATGGAGGAGTTACAATGATGGTTACTGTGGTAGGTTTTTCGTTCCATACACCATCACTGTTTGATGCTTTTAGCAGGAATGTATAGGTTCCCCCGTCTAAGTTATTGTAGTTTGCAAAACGGCGTTCCGACGATACGTTAATCCATCCCTGGTCAACGTCGGTTAATTTATACGAGAACCTTGTTTTTTCAGGCAAATAAAAGTCAAATGAAGAAAAGTCGAATGAAATGTTATTGTCGCGATAGCCCAATAAAATGGTGTCGGCAGCGTAAATTGGTTTACTAATTACGGTTTTGTCATGTAATTTATCGCCAGGGTGTATCTCACGATTGTGCACCCTTAGTTTAGCTATTTTGGGTTCGGGTGTAAAGTTGTAATCCTGTAATTTGTCGGGTTTGAAATAGTTAAGTCCTTCGGTGCCCCCAAAGTAAAGCTCTCCGTCGTGACTTTTATGTGAGGCCGACCAGTAGAATTGGTTGTTAAGCAAGCCGTCCTGTTTGTAAAAATTTTTAAAATTGCCGGTGCTGGGGGTCAGCATCGATAAACCATAGTCAGTGCTGATCCATATATTTCCGTTATTATCATCTTCAATGCCATAAGCAACATTGTTCGAAAGTCCGTCGTTGTGGGTGTATGTTTTACATTGAATGCGCCCCTCTTTGTTAACTTCACATTGCGCAATACCGTTACCATACGTCCCAATCCAAATATTTCCTTTTGAATCTTCTTGTAATGAAGTCACATAATTGCCGGGTATCGATATCTTATCATCGGGATTGTGTTCAAAGAAGAGTAAGTTCTCAATGATCAATGTATCTTGATTGTTTTTCCTGATGGATTCTTTCGGAAACCTGAATAGCCCATTTCGCGTTCCAACCCAATAATAGCCTTTTGAGTCGGCAAGGAGGCAGCCAATTTCCGACAGGGATGGATTTGACCCGGGTGAAGCCGTAAGGGTTGTAAATTTTTGCTTGTTATAGTTGAGCATCGAAAGGCCTCCTTCGGTACCTACCAGTAAAAAACCACGGTTGTCGTTTAAAAGTGATGACACGAAATAGTTTACAACTTCATTGTCATATCCAGGAGTTTCTGCATTTATGCGTTGTATGGAAATATTATTACCCTTGGTTGTAAGGCGGTTAAGCCCGCCACCCCACGAGCCACCCCACAGATAATCATTGTTGTCACGTTCGAGTGATGTAATATAATCGCTACTGATTGAATTGTTGTTGAAGGGGTTGTACGTGTAATGCGATATCCTGTTATTTGCTAAATCAACCCTGTTTAATCCCCCGTCGGCTGTTCCGATCCATAAATAGTCTTCCTCTTTCAGTATGGAGTTGATGGTGTTTTCGTTAATACTGTTGGGGTTATTGGGGTCATTAGCATAATAGTTAAATTGTTTTTGGTAGACATTGAATTTGTTGATTCCGCCTTTTTCGGTACCAATCCAAACGTTTCCTGTTGAATCGCAAAATATGGCACTTACAAATTTGTTGTTCAGTTTAAAGTTTCCGGGGCCAACTTCCGGAAAAGATGTAAAGTTTCTACTTACCGGGTTGAAATATTGTAAGCCTCCTAAAGTCCCAACCAAAATATTACCTTCTACATCTTCACTTGCTTGTGTTACAGTGTTGTGAATGAGCGATTGACTGTTTGCGGGGTTGGCATAAAGCCAGGTAAACGATTTTTCATCTTTGTAGTATATGGCCAAACCGTTAAAAGTAGAAAGATAAATGTCGCCGTTGCTACTTTCAAAAATATTGTTTATTAGCGTATTTTGAGGGAGTTGTACGCCATTAAGTATTGAAATAAATTGCCTTGTTTTGGGGAGGTAAACCAGTGCTTCGGTTTGGGTGCCTACAAACAGGTTGTTCGATTTCGAAAGATAAATCTTATTAACATAATTATTTGAGAGATTGTTGTTTTGTTCACAAAAATGTTTGTCAATGCTGTATCTGTCATTTTCGTCTTTCGATAAAACAAAAATTCCGTTGTTAGAAGTCCCTACCCACATTTTGTTGTCGTAAAACTCAATTGTAGTAACATTAGAAATGATGTTGTGGGATGTATTGTTCTGAAAATGGAAAATTTGCCCCTTCATGGGGTCGAAATATGAAAGCCCGTTGAGCGATCCAATCCAAACCCGGTAATCGGGGCCGGCCTTTATCGAGCTGATCATATTATCGGGCAAAGATGCCCCGTTTTCAATGTCGCCGGCTTTGAATGATTCAAATGAATACCCGTCGTAACGGCTTATGCCATTGTTGGTTCCGAACCACATAAAACCATAATGGTCGCGTTCGATGGTGCTTATGGTGTTTTGAGGAAGTCCGTCTTCAATAAGTAAGTATTCAAATCGGTAGTTCAAAGTGGTTTGGTCAACTGCCAAAATGCTCCCTTGCGAAATGGTCAATAAAACGGAGAGTATAAAAATATATGTGATTGTACGGCTCATACTTATAAATTATTAAAAATTCCTTTTTTAAAAATATAAAAAATGCTTGTTATCAGATGTGCTTTTAAGCTTAATAGACAGTTGTCCTCATAAAATAAAAAATAATCCACCTAAAGGCAAGCAAGAGCTTGTATTTTTGGATAAATGATAATGTCTCCTTTGTATTTATAGAATTAAGCTATGGAACAAATTATAAATTTTAAACGTATGAAAATGAAACCTTTTTTGATAGTGGCGATTATCGTTTTGTCGCTAAGTGGATTTGCACAAGAAAATGCACGTATTAAAATCGATCTCGATCGCGAGATTGGGGAGATTGACAATAAAATTTACGGTAATTTTGTAGAACACCTTGGGCGCTGTGTTTATGGTGGAATTTATGATGAAGATTCAGAATTGTCGGACGAACGTGGTTTCAGGCTCGATGTACTTGAGGCCGTTAAAGGCCTGAATGTAACCCAAATGCGTTACCCGGGTGGTAACTTTGTGTCGAACTATCACTGGAAAGACGGTGTGGGGCCTAAAGATGAGCGCCCTCCACGTATGGAAATGGCGTGGTCGCGCCTCGAAACCAACCGCTTTGGTACCAACGAGTTCATGGAATGGGCACGCGAAGTTGGTACAGAACCTTATTTTGCAGTTAATATGGGAACCGGAACTATAGAAGAAGCACAACAATGGGTTGAGTATTGTAACGTGGCTGAAGGCCCGTATTATGCCGAATTGCGTAAAGAGCACGGGTATGCCGAGCCCTGGGGTATCAAATACTGGAGCTTGGGGAACGAAATGGACGGTTTTTGGCAAATGGGGCACCTGAATGCTGAAGATTATGCAAAGAAAGCCCGCGAAGCAGCCAAACTGATGAAGCTTACCTCACCCGATATTAAGCTTGTTGCTGCCGGTTCATCTAATTATCGTCCGGATGCTGATCCTAATGAATGGAACACAAAAATATTGGCAGAGCTGCGCGATGTGGTCGATTACCTGGCGCTGCACATGTACATTGGAAACCCCGATGATAATTACTACAATTACCTGTCAACCCCGCTGGTGCTTGAAGAACGTACAAACATTGTAGAGGGCTTAATTGCCCGCGAAATGGAAAATGCCAACCGTGGCGACCGCGACCCAATTTACATTGCCTGGGATGAGTACAACTCATGGTACCGCGCACGTGCGGGCGAATCGATGACCGGCGACCGTGCGCTAGAAGAGCATTACAACCTCGAAGATGCCCTGGTAATTGCGGGTTTTCTGAATGCTTTTATTCGTAATGCAGATATCGTGAAAATTGCTAACATGGCACAAATGGTGAATGTTATTGCACCAATTTTTACCAGCGAGGACGACATGTTTATACAAACCATTTACTATCCGTTGCAAATGTTTGCCCACAATGCACATGGTACTTCTTTGGATGTTTTTGTTGATAGTGAAACTTATACAACCGATGAGTTTTTTGTTGGCCTTGGCGAATCAACCACACAGCAGGATGCTGTGCCTTACCTCGATGTTTCTGCATCGTATAACAATGATGAGTTAATTATTAATGTGGTTAACCGGCATAAAGATGAAGCCATTACAACTGATATTATTTCGCAATCGGGCGATTTTGATGGCGAAATAACGGTTGTTGAAGTAAACGGGCCGACTGTTAAAGCGCGTAACGATTTTGATCAAACCGAAGTGAAATCGGTTGAAAAAGATCCCGTGAGGGCTAAGGGTAATACGCTGACTTACAATTTCCCGGCACACTCGTTTACTCAGTTAAAAGCAAAAATTAAATAAAATGGTAAAAAGAATTGTATTTGTATCCTTAATTGCATTCATAGCACTGCAATTAACGGCTCAGAATAATAACAGAATCAGGGTGCACGATCCGGTGGCTATTCAGGTTAATGACTCCTATTACATGTTCAGTACCGGTCATGGAATTGCTTCGTGGAAATCGGACGACATGTTGAACTGGGAGTTTTTGACCCCGGTTTTCAAAGAATCGCCGGACTGGGCAAAAAAAGAGGTGCCAAAATTTGATGGTAACATCTGGGCGCCAGATATCTCATATCATAATGGCAAATATTACCTGTATTATTCTATTTCGTCGTTTGCCAGTAACCGTTCGGCTATGGGTGTTGCTACAAATGTCACTCTCGATTCTGATGATGAGGATTATAAGTGGTTAGACCATGGTAAGGTAGTAGAGTCGGTGCCGGGGCGTGATAACTGGAATGCTATTGATCCGAACCTGGTTTTTGATGATGATAATGAACCATGGTTGTCTTTTGGTTCATTTTGGGGTGGATTGAAAATGGTAAAGCTAAGCGATGACTTGCTATCGATTGCTAAACCGCAGAAATGGCATGCGATCGCTTCGCGCCAACGTGATTCTGGTTTGGATGAAACCGACCCCGGTAATGCTGCCATCGAGGCTCCTTTTGTTTTTAAGAAGGACAAATACTACTATCTTTTTGTATCGTTCGACTTATGTTGCCGAGGTTCACGAAGTACTTATAACGTGAGAGTTGGACGCTCTGAGTCGGCAACCGGTCCGTATGTAGATAAAGACGGTGTGCCAATGTTACAAGGCGGTGGAACATTAATTGTTGAAGGGGATGAAAACTATTATGGAATTGGTCATAACTCGGTTTATACTTTCGAGGGCGAAGATTATATGTTTAGCCACGGATATGACAAAGCCGACCGTGGACGTTCAAAGCTTATGATACATCGCGTGTTGTGGGATGATGAACAGTGGCCTTATGTTGAAGAAATAAATTAGGACACAACAACAGGAATATCAAAACTGAAAGCACTTCCTTTTCCGGGGGTGCTTTTTATTTCTAAACGGGTTTCCAGTATTTTAAGAAAATCGTTGCATACTTTAAGGCCAAGACCAGTGCCTTTTTCTGATCTGGTGCCATGGGTGCTGTAAATGGTATGTTGATCTTTTATTTTTTCTATTTGTTCACTGGTTAATCCTACTCCCGAGTCTTCGATTGTTATTCTGGCATTGTTTTGGGACATGTGAACTGTAATGGCAATTTCACCACCTGGCTTAGTGAATTTAATAGCATTGATTATCAGGTTGCGAACAATAAAAAGCAACATGTTTTTATCGGTCCTTATCGTTAAGTTTTCGGGAAAAGCCTTTGTGATTGAAATGTTTTTATTTTGAGCAATATCTTCCAAAGCTTGTATGT
>JAQIDF010000331.1 GCA_027858145.1 Prolixibacteraceae bacterium
CACTTTTTGCACTTACAGCACTTCTTCTATCTGCCCTGGGGCATTTTATGGGGTGGGAAGTCATTCAATATTTTGTATACATGAAATAAGTTTATAATTTGCATTCATTAATTAATTAAAATAAAGAATAACACATGGGCAGAAGCCAGGAATCATTTAACAAAAAAGAAGTTAGAAAGAAAAAAGAGAAAAAACGTTTATCAAAAGTGAAAAAACGTTTGGCAAAAAAGGATGACGACAAGCAAAATCTTGACGACATGATTGCATACGTTGATGAATATGGAAACCTATCATCAACACCACCCGATCCAACTGAAAAAGAAGAGATTGACCCTAATGAAATTGAGGTCAGTGTCTCAAAAAGCCTACCTGGAGACGAAGCCGATAAAAGGCACAGTGGGATTGTATCGTTTTTTAACGATTCAAAAGGTTACGGTTTTATCCGCGATTTAGATACTAACCAAAGTATCTTTGTACATACCAGTAACACTAAAGATGAAATATCTGAAGGCAACAGAGTATCATTTGAAGTTGGAAAAGGCCCCAAAGGCCCTACTGCGCTTGATGTAAAGCCTGAATAACCCAAGTTTTTTTCATTATTGTTAATAATTATTTAACATTGTGCCGGTCACTTAAAGCATTGATAACATATTTTTTATTCTTATATTTGACTTCATAAATATATATGGGGGAACTAAAATTTTATATCAATGGGACGAAAAGTAAAGGTTATTCTACAACCGGTCAAATTCAGAAAAAGGGATCATATAGCAATATTGTGCCCAAACAGTCCTGAAGTAGACGAAGTTGTAAGAGAACTTGAAAATGCAGAATGGAGCACCGGTTATCGCTTTTGGCACATTCCGATAAAAGAAAGCACGCTTGATTATGTGAAAAAAGAATTAGCAAGTGTAGCTGAAACAGATGATTCTTCTTTTGAAGGTTTTGAACTCAAAGAATATACTGAGCCTCTGAAAAAGCCTCGCAGAAAAAGAGTGAAAATCGACAGCCCTACAAAAGAACAGAAGGAAAAGCTGGAAAATTTCAGAAAGCACTTTATCGACAAAGGCTACAGCGAAGGAACAGTTAAAGTATATGTTAGTATGCTCAGTGTTTTTTGGGGATGGCACAAAGATAAAACAGACTTTGAAATTACACGTGACGACATCGATGGTTTTATTGAAGGATACATTGAAGGCAACAACTTCACCGTGAACTATAAACGACTTATGACTAATGCATTAAGGCGTTATTTTAAATTCGCCGGAGTTAAAAAATTCAGTAGGGTATAATTCAAAAACAGATACTTAATTGAAACACCTTTATTTTATGGGGGTGTTTTTTTTATGCCTTATTTGTCATTGGTCGTTAATGGGTCAACGTGTATCGTAGATTCAATATCAAGCTTCTCTCGCAAATCTACCTCAATTTTTTTTGTAATAGAATATGCCTTTTCAATGGTCAGATCTTTGGGTAACCTTATATGAAAGGTTATTTCTTTATGCACAATATAATTATGCAGATGAAAATGGTGCAAGAAAATATCCTTGTCAACAGATGAATACGCTACATCTCTCACTTTCTGTTCAAATTCGGGAGTAGCGCTTTCCCCAATAATCACACTAATGCTGTTTTTTATGATATCATAAGCCGCGTAGAACAAGAAAAAAGCAACAACTACACTCAGGGCAGCATCAATCCACCACACGTAACGCCCAATAAAAATACCAATTAATATAACAATCGATGAAAGAGCATCGCTCCGGTGATGCCATCCGTCAGCCCGCAGGATGTCTGATTCGGTACGCCTGTGCCCCCAAAATGCAAACTGCGCAAGACCTTCTTTCATTAACACTGAAAGAACAGTAGCTCCGATCGCAATCCAGCCGTAGTTCGCACTACCCTTGTCAACATACTTTTCAATTCCTTCACGAATAAAACTCAGGGCTATAACAACCAATAGCACACCAATAAAGATGGAGGCAACCAACTCAAAGCGTCCATGTCCGAACGGATGCTCTTTATCGGGATTTTTATGTGAAAAGCGGGTTGAGACAAGCACAAAAATTGAACTGATAGAATCGGACAGCGTATGCCATGCATCTGCCATCAGGGCAAGCGAACCACTAACAACTCCGGCCCAGTATTTTATACCAAACAAGATAACATTGATAACTATCGACAGCCATCCTTCCTGTCTGCTTAACTTTTTCCTTAAATTGTTTGCTTCGCTGTTCATTTTTTCGTCAATATTATTCAAATATATATTTTTGTGCAACAAAATAAAGTTAAAATGGGTAAAAGAGAAACGAAAAACAAGAAAAAGGGTTCAGCCGGGAACAACCGAAAAATTGGAGACGATTTTTTGAATAAAAACCGAAACAAGGATGGGGTATATGAAACCGAAAGCGGCTTGCAATACACCATTATTGAAAAAACCGAAGGCAACCAACCCTGCGAAGAGAATAGCATAACGATTCATCAGCGGGCATTACTATTAAATGGCACTATACTCATAGACACATACCGCGAAAATGAATCTGATGAAGTTAACGTTAACGAACTAATTGAAGGCTTACAGGAGGGCATTTGCATGATGAGCAAAGGTAGCCGTTATAAGTTCTGGGTTCCGTCGGAACTTGCATGGGGGAAAAAAGGCACCGGCAATAAAATACCACCATACTCCGTACTTCAATTTGATATTCGTTTAATTGACTTTTGGTAGAAATGAAGAAACAACTTTTTATTTTCGACCTCGACTTTACGCTCTGGCATTTAAGCGGCACCTGGTGCGATTGCATCAGGCCCCCTTATCGTAAAAAGAATGGCATTGTGGTCGATTCTACCAATGTCCCCATGAACCTGTATCCCGACACCATTAAAATACTGAAACGACTAAAAAACGAAGGTTACCAGCTTGCAGTTGCTTCACGTACCGACCAGCCACCATGGGCAAACGAGCTGATGGAACTTTTGGAAATCGACAGGTATTTCGACTATAAAGAAATATATCCGTCAAGTAAAGTCAAGCACCTCGCCCGCATTAAAGAAAACGGATCAATTCATAATTGGTGTGGATAAATAATAATTTGATATATCCCAGCCAGCATAAGGGCACAGATACCTAACCGACTTTAGCCGAATATAAATCAGTTGACCAATTAAGAACCGCTAACCCACAAATTACCAATGACTAATCAACCAATGACCAATCCCGGCCATGGCTGCCATCACGCATTTATCAACGATAGCAGTTGGCCGGGTAAAAAGGAGGCGAACCACTAATCCCCGGCTTAAAAGCCGGGGCAATTCATATCCTGCGGGTAAGCTTTTGTGTCTGTTTTGTTTGCCAATAACTTCGATTCAATGCCATTAGGCATGATTCAATATTGTAGCCTGTGGTTTCAACCACAGGAAAAGGGATGAGTGTACAGACAAGAATGCCATCGACATGGTGCCTGTAAAACTTTGTGGGGTGTTGGTGCAATTTATTCATCGAAGTGCTTCAATTACCTCCACTTTTAAGTGGAGGAGGATAAGAGTACAGAGACCTAAGCGGCTTTAGCCGAATATAAATCAGTTGACCAATTAAGAAACGCTAACCCACTAATTACCAATGACCAATCAACCAATGACCAACCCCGGCCATGGTTGCCATCACGCATTTATCAACGATAGCAGTTGGCCGGGAAAAAAGGAGGCGAACCATTAATCCCCGGCTTAAAAGCCGGGGCAATTCATATCCTGCGGGTAAGCTTTTGTGTCTGTTTTGTTGGCCAATAACTTCGATTCAATGTCATTAGGCATGATTAAATATTGTAGCCTGTGGTTTCAACCACAGGAAAAGGGATGAGTGTACAGACAAGAATGCCATCGACATGATGCCTGAAATCTTTGTGGGTTGTTGGTGCAATTTGTTCATCGAAGTGCTTCAATTACCTCCACTTTTAAGTGGAGGAGGATAAGAGTACAGAGACCTAAGCGGCTTTAGCCGAATATAAATCAGTTGACCAATTAAGAAACGTTGGCCGGGAAGAGGAAGGGCGAACCACTAATCCCCGGCTTAAAAGCCGGGGCAATTCATATCCTGCGGGTAAGCTTTTGCGTCTGTTTTGTTTGCCAATAACTTCGATTCAATACCATTAGGCATGATTCAATATTGTAGCCTGTGGTTTCAACCACAGGAAAAGGGATGAGTGTACAGACAAGAATGCCATCGACATGGTGCCTGTAAAACTTTGTGGGGT
>JAQIDF010000341.1 GCA_027858145.1 Prolixibacteraceae bacterium
GTAGAATCGGAGAAAGACAAAGGCACGAAAGTAACAGCTGTTTTTGGTTACGATAATATCGATCGCCCGATAATGGGCGATATTGCCGGCACCATGACATTGCTCATTGGAGCTAATCCCGGAATTCGTTTCATTTATAATCACCATACCATGCTGAGTGACTTTGAGTTTGATACCGAAGAAGCGAAGCAGGAGCTGGAGGGATTGCCAATAAATAATCGGGATGTTTTAAAAATGTTGAAAGAAATAATAAAAGATAATTTAGAACTTATTGAAGCAAAATTGAATTAAAAAAACCAAAAATATGCCGGGTTCTACACCAGGCAATTGAACCAGAATATTATGAGCAAAAAGGTAAAATCACTGGCCGATTTAAAAAAAATTAAGTCCGATGTTCAGCAGAAGATGAAGCTTCGCGAACAGGGCGACCATGCCGAGCAAATTGTGCAGATTAAAGTGGCAATGGCTACATGTGGCATCGCATCGGGTGCTAAAGAAGTTATGGAGTTCATTATTGAAGAACTCGATTTTAAAGGCGTTGATGCTGTTGTAACCCAAACCGGTTGCATGGGCTATTGTTATGCTGAACCAACCATCGAGGTGATTGTCCCGGGACAAGACCCCGTGATTTACGGTTTTGTGTCAAGGGATAAAGCCCGCGAGATAATCGAAAAGCATGTGATCCAGGGAGAAATGATTGATGGCATTATTCCGGTTACTCACAAAACAATTGATGATGAAGAAAACTAAACTAAAAAATTGTTTCAATGGCTGATAGTAAAATGCACATTTTGGTTTGTGGGGGTACGGGGTGCCGTGCTTCACAATCTGAACAAATAGTTGGCGATTTAAAAGCCGAACTCGAAAACAGGAACCTCGAAAATGATGTGAGGGTTATTACTACCGGGTGTTTCGGTTTTTGTGAAAAAGGGCCTGTTGTAAAAGTGGTGCCCGATAATACTTTTTATACCGAAGTGCGACCTTCTGATGTTGTTGATATTGTCAACGAGCATGTGGTAAAAGGACGTCCGGTCAAACGGCTTTTGTATAAAAATCCAAAAAACGATTACAGTGTTACTACTACATCGAATATCGATTTTTATAAGAAACAAATACGTATTGCTTTGCGCAATTGCGGTTTTGTTGACCCCGAAAATATCGATGAATATATTGCCCGTGATGGTTACGAAGCACTTGGTAAGTGTATTTCGGAGTTTTCGCCCGAAGAGGTTATTGCAACGGTGAAAGACTCAGGTCTGCGAGGCCGTGGTGGCGGTGGTTTCCCTACCGGCTTGAAGTGGGAGATTACCCGTAATGTTGAAAACGAACAGAAATACGTGGTTTGTAATGCCGACGAGGGCGACCCCGGGGCGTTTATGGACCGCTCTATACTCGAAGGCGACCCGCACTCGGTTATCGAGGCCATGGCCATTTGTGGCTACTGCATTGGTGCCGATACCGGCCTGGTATATATCCGTGCCGAATACCCGCTGGCCATTAACCGTTTGAAAACAGCGCTGGCGCAGTCGCGCGAATATGGTTTGCTGGGCGATGATATCCTGGGCTCGGGCTTCAACTTCGATATTGAAATACGTTACGGTGCCGGTGCTTTTGTGTGTGGCGAAGAAACTGCGCTTATCCACTCGATGGAAGGCCATCGTGGCGAGCCTACTTTTAAACCGCCGTTCCCGTCGGTGTCGGGTTACATGGGTAAACCAACCAATGTGAATAATGTTGAAACCTTTGCTAACATTCCGGTTATCATTAATAAAGGTGCCAAATGGTTTTCAAAAATTGGTACCGAAAAATCGAAAGGGACTAAAGTTTTTGCTCTTGCCGGAAAGGTGAACAACGTAGGCCTTATTGAAGTGCCCATGGGAATAACTTTGCGTGAAGTGATTTTCGATATTGGCGGCGGTATCCGTAACGGGAGAAAGTTTAAATCGGTACAAACGGGTGGCCCTTCGGGCGGATGCCTTACCGATAAAGACCTTGATACCCCAATCGATTACGACAACCTTATCGCGGCTGGTTCAATGATGGGCTCGGGTGGTATGATTGTGATGGATGAAGACGACTGCATGGTTTCAATTTCGAAATTCTATCTCGAATTTACCCTCGAAGAATCGTGTGGGAAATGTACACCATGCCGTATTGGTAACAAGCGGCTACACGAAATTCTGAATAAAATTACCAAAGGTGAAGGCACTGAAGAGGATCTCGAAAGGCTTAATGTGCTGAGCAATGTGATTAAAGATACCTCGTTGTGTGGTTTGGGACAAACATCGCCAAACCCTGTTCTTTCTACAATAAAGAATTTTTACGACGAATATAAAGCACACGTAACCGAAGGTACTTGTCCGGCCGGACAATGTAAAGACTTACTAAAATATGAAATCATACCCGACCTGTGTACCGGTTGTACCGTGTGTTTTCGTAACTGTCCGGTGAGTGCTATCTCTGGCGAGCGTAAATCGCCGCATTACATCGACCAGTCGCTGTGTATTAAATGCGGCGTATGTTACGACAAGTGTAAGTTTAAAGCCATTCGCATTGCATAATTTCAAAAGAATAAACCATGGATACTATAAAGCTCACGATAGATAACAAAGAAATAGAAGTAGAGAAGGGGATAACCATTCTCGAAGCTGCCCAAAAAGTAGGGGTGCACATTCCCACACTTTGCCACATGAAACTTCACGACATGGGCATTGAAAATAAGCCCGGTGGCTGCCGTGTTTGTGTGGTTGAGGTTGAAGGGCGACGTAACCTGGCTCCATCATGTGTTACCGAAGCGTCCGATGGGATGACCATAAATACTCACTCTATGCGCGTGATAAATGCCCGCCGTACTGTTACCGAGCTTATCATTTCAGATCACCCGTTCGAGTGCCTTACCTGTGCTAAATCGGGCGAATGTGAATTGCAGGATTTGGCGCACGATATGGGCATCCGCGAGATTCACTACGAAGGTGAAAAATCAACTTACCGCGAAGATACTTCGCCTGCCATTATCCGCGACATGGATAAGTGTATTATGTGCCGCCGTTGCGAAATGATGTGCAACGAGGTGCAGACTGTTGGTGTGCTATCGGCTATTAATCGTGGTTTTAACGCGGTTGTGGCTCCGGCATTTGAAGAAAATCTCGACCACTCGGTATGTACTTACTGCGGTCAATGTGTTGCTGTGTGCCCAACCGGTGCTTTAACCGAGGTTGATCATACGCCAGCTGTTATTCGCGCACTGAGCGACCCGTCGAAGACCGTTGTGGTGCAAACAGCACCGGCTGTACGTGCTGCACTGGGCGAGGAGTTTGGCTACGAGCCCGGTACACTGGTGACGGGTAAAATGGCCGCCGCACTTCGCAGGCTTGGCTTCGACTTTATTTTCGATACCGATTTTGCAGCCGACCTTACCATTATGGAAGAAGGTACAGAGTTGCTTGACAGACTTACGCGCCACCTCAATGGCGACAAGGACGTGAAACTGCCAATTCTAACCTCTTGCTGCCCGGCATGGGTGAAATTCTTCGAGCATCAGTTTCCCGGGATGAAAGACATTCCATCATCAGCTAAATCGCCACAGCAAATGTTTGGCTCGATTGCAAAATCTTACTTTGCCGAAAAACAAAAAGTTGACCGCAAGGATTTAGTCGTGGTTTCAATTATGCCATGCGTGGCTAAAAAGTACGAATGCAGCCGCGATGAATTTTCCGTTGATGGCAATCCCGATGTGGATTATGCCATTACGACACGCGAATTGGCCGCACTGATAAAGCTGAGCAATATTGAATTCAAATCGTTGCCCGAAGAAGACTTTGACCACCCGCTGGGCGAATCGACCGGCGCTGCAGTGATTTTCGGAACAACCGGCGGGGTAATCGAAGCAGCCGTGCGTACAGCATACGAGTTGCAGACTAAAAAGCCACTTCCTAAACTTGATTTTGATGAACTAAGGGGCATGGAAGGCGTGCGCGAAGCTACCATCGATTTTGACGGACTGCCCATCAGAATTGGTATTGCTCACGGACTGGGGAATGCCCGTAAGTTGTTGGAAGACATAAGGGATGGTAAGTCGCATTTTCATGCCATCGAGATTATGAGCTGCCCCGGCGGCTGTATAGGTGGTGGCGGCCAGCCTTATCACCACAGCGATTCGTCAGTGCTGAAAAAGCGCCAGATGGCCATTTATAAGGAAGATGGAGCGAAAAAGATCAGGAAGTCGCATGAGAACCCGTACATCGCGAAACTATACGAGGAATTTCTGGGTGAACCGATGAGCGAAAAAGCGCACCACTTGTTGCATACCAGCTATTTCGACCGAAGTACAGTGTTTGAACAAGAAGATTAAAAGCGGGTGTATTATTACAACAGATCGTTAGATTTTAGACATGAGATAATAGACTTTGTTTGTAATAAATTAAATGTCAGTGATTTAGACAAACAAATCATTGAAACACAAACGGCTCATTGTCAATTACTTAAAAAATATTAACGAACTGTTGTTATTGAATGTTTAAAAATTAAAAATTGAAAATCATGCCAAAAGTAAAATTGTCGGAACACGCGACCAACACCATAAAAGAAGTTTGCAAGAGCTTCGATAACAACGAACACGAATTGATTAACGTGTTGCACCAGGTGCAGAACAAACTCGGATATCTGCCTGCCGAAGTTCAGGAACTGATAGCCAAAGAGCTTAACACATCGACTGCCAATGTGTATGGCGTTGTAACTTTTTATTCATATTTCACTATGTTGCCCAAGGGTGAGTACCCCATTTCGGTTTGTATGGGTACAGCCTGTTACGTGCGTGGTGCCGAGCAGGTGCTCAACGAGCTGAAACGCAATCTGAAGATTGAAGTGGGAGAGACCACTGCCGATGGTTTGTTTTCGCTGAATGCCCTGCGTTGCGTGGGCGCGTGCGGATTAGCGCCCGTTGTGATGGTGGGTGATAAAGTACACGGCCGCGTAGCACCTACCGAAGTGAAAAACATCCTGGCGGAGTATAAAGAGGGGTGCTTTACGACGTAAGGGAAAGAAAACCACCTCCCCCTCGTTTGCAACGAGGGGTTTACTGCCAATCGTTTTTAACGATACATGGTTATTTGATGGTGAAATCATCAAATTTATCAGCAAGCATTTAGAATTTGATTTTTGTGCTGCCTGTTGAATGTTGATTATTACACCGCCAATTGCAATTTTATGCCGTTAGGCATAGCCTGTGGGTAGAAAACAGGTTCACCCCACCGTCACCCTTTGCGCCGTAGGTGCAAAATTAATAGGGAGCAATCACAAAATACATATCCCGTCCCTACAGGACTCATTCACATTTTTTTGGCATCGATTTCTACCCACATTGAATCCCTACGGGATTGTTTGGCAAGCTGGTTAATAATTTTCCGGTTTGGATATATACAATCAGGCATATCCGTTTTTAATGAGCCGACAATCGCATATCAT
>JAQIDF010000360.1 GCA_027858145.1 Prolixibacteraceae bacterium
AGATGTGAGATTATTAGATTTTAGACATGAGATTAAGTAGAAAACTACTTCTTCGTATAGCGAAAGTAACGAAAATGGAGGGATTTACTATAAATAATGATGTCTAAAATTAATAACACCGAAGAATGCAAAGAGCGCAGAGAATTTGAACATCTCAATTTTCATTATTCTCTTGTTTTTGCAGGGCGTTTACGTTTAAAGATTTTGAACTAACCAGAATGTTTCTTTTTATGCAATATATAGTAAAATCAAATAATTGTCCAGTCAGGAAAAAAAGTGTTCAAAATTTTTCTTACCTGCTTAGCCTGACTTGACTTTCCGAAGAGAGGGGTGAGCTTATTTTTGACTAGTCCGCGATAGCTATCCTTTAGATTTTCCTGAGTTTTTTGTATCATGTGAAGTGAGGCTTATTATTGAGAATCAATAATTCTAGTCGAACTAATCCCGATAGTGAGGTACGAACGTATCGGGAACAAAAAAGTCAGTGGGGTTTGGGGCAAAGCCCCCAATAGTGCCGATTGGCCGTGGTACCGGTGGCTACCGCAAAATTGCCACCTGCCCTCTTGAAGTTATTTGGGTAAACGATTACCTCTAAAACAGATAATCGAGCCCGATGTAAAGGCCACTGCTTCCATCCTGTTGGTCGAGCGCCATACCGTAATCAACAGCTACCACGAAGTTCTCGTTCATTACAATGCGCAAACCTGCGCCGGTACTGGAGTGAAAATTTCGTTTATGCTCGAAATTGAAATAACCTTCGGGTAATAATTCAATATTGTAATCAATATCAATCTTTTTAGTAACCTGCCCAAAATCATAGAAACCGTTTAACCCGAGGTAAAAGTTCTGGTTTATAAACCTGAAATGAACAGCTTTCCAGCGCAATTCAACATTCCCGTAAACAAATCCATCGGCTACGATACGGTTACGATTAATGCCCCGCAAGGTTTTGCTTCCGCCCAGTCCAAGCATGTCCTTTTTCTTCGATGTTTCAATTTGTGTTTGATAATAGAAAGGCACATCACCCGCTAACGTTGTTTGATAACCCAAACGGTATGCAAACGATAAGTCGCGTTCTACTAAAGTAAAATATTGCCGATGAGTAATATTGAATTTCGCAAACCCCGATTCAGCACTTAACATTTCAGTAGCCCCAAAAAGAAAAGCTTCAGTCCATATCCCACTCATAGGATTTGCCTCGTTATCGCGGGTATCGAAAACCAAACCGGCTTTTAATAATGGCACAAAACCACCATCAGCTTCTTCTTCGGAGATCACACCCCATTTTTTATAATCGTTGTATAACGATTCATAAGAAAGCTTTTCATCCTCTTCTTTCCCCTCGTTCATTTTATCTACATCAACTTCATCAATTATGTAACTTTGTAAGTTGAAGCCAAGCAAACCCCGAAAACGGTCATCATTAAAAGGAAACTGGATATCGGTTTTAAACCTGAAATTTTTATTCTCATATCGATAAAACATGCGCGACTTATAGTTGTCAGTCTGGTCATCCTCCCACCCTGGATTGTAAACAGATTCGTATCCGTTAAAACCAAAAAAATCGTAAGCCATATCAGGTAAATAAGCCAGGTCGGATGTAATCCTGATACCGGGGATCAGATACTCTGAATCGTACGACAAACGATATATCGCACTTCCCTTGGTGAAACGGGAGGCTTCGATATAAACATTGTGCAAATATTTTGGATACGTAGAACCATCGCCATAATTGAATAGATTTACCAAAGCACCATATTGAAAACCAAGGTCGGAATTGTAAGTAATGGTTGGTAAAGCTCCGAAATTCCATCCGGTTTTTTTATTGTCGCCAGCTTGATTATCCTGTGCATAAACTGTTGCTAAAGCAAATATCAGTAAAAGAAAAAGAGAAATGCGTTTCATAAAGTAAAGATTAATTAGAATAGATTAACGATGCTAATTTAAATTATTTTTCATCACAAAGCATTAAACTATGCTAAAGAATCAATTACTACTGAGCATCAAAAAACACACATACAAGAAAAGAGACCACCCATCCGGACAGTCTCTCTTGTATATTTCACCTAAGTATTTTATGCTTACTTAACTTTCTTAACAATTGCTTTGAAAGCTTTGGGCTCATTCATTGCTAAATCGGCCAAAACCTTACGGTTAATTTCGATGTTCTTTTCTTTCAGCAAATTAATGAATGTTGAATAGTTCAGTCCTTCAGGACGAACAGCAGCATTAATACGCTGAATCCACAACGCTCTGAAATTACCTTTTTTCTTCTTACGGTCGCGATATGCATATTGCAAACCTTTTTCACGGGTGTTTTTTGCAACCGTCCAAACGTTTGACCTTGCTCCAAAGTTACCACGCGTTTCCTTCAGTAATTTTTTCCGGCGGTTACGTGCTGCAACATGATTTACACTTCTTGGCATAATTTTAAATTTTAGAGTGGTTAGCGTCTGTTTCAAACAGCTCTTGTAAAGCTAATTCACTCGGTTAACAACTAATAAATGATTTTAATCAAAAATAAAAACTATTTCATTGCAAGCAACTTCTTAACATTGGGTTCGTCGGTTTTATCAACGGTTCCAAAATAAGTAAGGTTACGCTTCTGCTTTTTCGTTTTTTTAGTCAAAATATGACTCTTAAAAGCATGTTTTCTTTTGATTTTACCTGTACCGGTTAGCTTAAAACGTTTTTTAGCACCGGCATTTGTTTTCATTTTCGGCATTATCCTGCTTTTTTAAATTACCTAATTTATTTCTTTTTCTTCTTAGGTGAAATAAATATTGTCATTCGCTTGCCTTCTAACTTAGGCATTTGCTCTAATGTTCCATCTTCTTCGAGTTCTTGTGCTAATCGAAGCAACAGAATCTCGCCTTGCTCCTTAAACAAAATGGAGCGCCCTTTAAAAAAAACAAAGGCCTTAACTTTGGCACCTTCTTTCAGAAATTTTTCAGCATGGCGCAATTTAAATTGAAAGTCATGCTCATCAGTATTTGGGCCAAATCGAATTTCTTTTACAACAACTTTCACCGCGTTTTGCTTCATCTCTTTTTGTTTCTTCTTTTGTTGATAAAGAAACTTATTGTAATCGATGATTTTACAAACCGGTGGGTTAGCTTTAGGTGAAATCTCAACCAGGTCAAGCTCCATTTGATCTGCTAACTTCATAGCTTCCTTGGTTGGCATAACACCTTGTTCTTCGATGTTATCACCTACAATACGAACTTCAGGTACCCGGATATAATGATTGATCCGGAAAGAAATATCGTCTTTTTTACTTTGTCTTCGTCCTCTTGGTGCTATTGTTTGGTCCTCCTTACTTTAAATTAACAATAAGATTTTCTAATATATTGATTCTAATTGCTCCTGAACTTCATTTTTAATGAAGCTGGCAAATCCATTTATAGTCATTGTTCCTTTGTCGCCTTCTCCCTGACGCCTTACCGACACAGCTCCATCGGTTGCTTCTTTCTCGCCAACGATCAGCAAATACGGGATTCTTTTCAATTCATTATCCCTTATTTTTCTGCCAATTTTCTCATTACGGTCGTCAACAACGGTGCGAATATCGGAAATATTTAAAATATTTGAAACTTTTCGAGCGTATTCGTTAAATTTTTCACTTATCGGCAAAATAACGACCTGCTCAGGCGTTAACCACAACGGGAATTTTCCGGCTGTATGTTCAATCAGCACAGCCACAAAACGCTCCATCGACCCAAATGGGGCACGATGTATCATAATTGGCCGGTGTTTATGGTTATCGGCACCGGTATATTCAAGATTAAAGCGCTCAGGCAGGTTGTAATCAACCTGTATCGTACCCAACTGCCAGCTGCGCCCCACGGCATCTCTAATCATAAAGTCGAGCTTAGGGCCGTAAAATGCAGCCTCACCGGTCTCAGTAACCGTTCTTAATCCTTTTTCGGCAGAAGCTTCCACAATAGCTTTTTCGGCTTTTTCCCAGTTCTCATCACTTCCAATATATTTTTCTTTATTATTTGGATCGCGTAAAGATATCTGGGCTGTGTAATCTTTAAAATCGAGTGCCTTAAAGATGATAAAAATAATATCAATCACCTTTTTAAACTCATCCTTAAGCTGATCAGGGGTGCAAAAAATGTGAGCATCGTCTTGTGTAAAACCACGCACACGGGTCAATCCGTGCAGCTCACCACTTTGCTCGTAACGATAAACCGTTCCAAACTCAGCATAGCGGATCGGCAGATCCTTGTATGAGTGAGGGCGTGCTTTAAATATTTC
>JAQIDF010000433.1 GCA_027858145.1 Prolixibacteraceae bacterium
ATGTCGGCAATGAGGTACATACCGGGTACTTCCTTTTTAAGAGCTCGTACCGCTTGTTGTACGATTCCATTGTGTTGGCAGGCAACCAGACCGGTCTCGTCTTTATGCTCGGGAATCCCAAACAACAAAAGTGCCTGAATCCCCTTGTCGTAAAGTTTTTTTGCTTTTTCAACCAGTAAATCGACCGAGAGCTGCGAGTTTCCCGGCATACTGCTGATGGGGTTTTCTACTTTGGTGCCCGGACAAACAAATAGGGGCATGATTAAATCGTCGCGTGTAAGTACCGTTTCGCGCATCAGGTTTCGTGTAACCGGCGATGTGCGTAATCTTCTGAGTCGTGTAGTTGGAAATGCCATATTTTAGTAAGTAAAATTGATTTGAAAATTAAACGAAACGAAATTACAAAAAATTATACGGTTCACCGTGAAAAGTTCAAGCTTTACAAAAATGTGTTTTGTTTTTTAGACGATGTTATAAACTCAAAAATCAACAAATTCGGAATTAAATCCAAAAAAGTTGAAGAATATTCGGAGTGAAATCCAAAAATGTTGTATTCTTTACAAGGATGTACTTTCATGGGAGCAAATTCAAAAACCCGATAAGCTTATTCGTTTGCTACAGGCAATCGCATTTCAGGTAGGTTCACAAGTTTCATACAACGAGTTGGGACAGATTTGTGGGTTGGATTCAAAAACGGTTGAAAAATACATTAACTTAGGCTCTTTTAGTCGCAATTTGAGAAATGAATTAAAAAATAGTAAAAATTTATTTTTATGATACTGGTATTCGAAATGCGCTTATTGCAAATTTTAATCAAATTGAGTTGCGTGCCGACATTGCCTATTGTAGTGTCTGTGAAATGTAATCAGTACAATCGATTTTGCCAACATCGGAAGTAAAATGATGCCAAACCCGGAAGTGAAAACCTGCCAAACCCGGAAGTGAATGCTTGCCAATTCGGGAAATAATACGATATTTGCATTAACTTAAGACCATGCAACATGAATAAAAAGTCCTATATGCCAAGATTATGCGATGCCGATTTGCAATTAGCCTTGCAATCGTCAGGTGCTGTGCTTATCGAGGGCGCCAAATGGTGTGGAAAAACCTCTACTGCAAGCAATGCTTCACTTAGTGTGTTGTATATGCAAGACCCTGATAATACAGGATCATATCTTGCTATGGCTGACACAAAACCATCCATACTGCTAAAAGGTGATACACCACGTTTGATAGACGAATGGCAGATGGCCCCCGTATTATGGGATGCCGTTCGGTTCGAAGTGGACAAAAGAGCCAAAACAGGCCAATTTATTTTAACAGGCTCGGCTGTGCCATCCGATAATGTTACTGCTCATACGGGTACCGGACGGATATCGCGATTAACATTGCGCCCCATGAGCCTTTTTGAGTCTCAGGAATCAAATGGAGACGTATCTTTACGCTCGTTGTTCAATATGGGTCACAATGTAGAAGCACGATCCGATTTAAGCATCGAACAAATTGCGTTTGCTTTATGCCGGGGGGGCTGGCCTGCAAGCATTAAATTACATGACGCAGCTGCTTTACGAATGTCAACAGATTATGTCGAAGCTGTGATAAATTACGATGTGTCGAGAGTTGACAATGTCGAAAAAAATCCCGACAGGGTTCGTTTGTTATTGAGGTCGTTGGCACGTAACATTGCCACATCAGCCACTTACCAAACCATTAAAACCGACATAGAGGCTACCGATATTACCATATCCGACAAAACAATAAGTTCGTATATGAATGCCTTGCGCCGCATTTTTGTGGTAGAAGATTTGCCGGCATGGTCGCCGTCATTACGTTCTAAAACAGCCATTCGTACTTCACGAAAAAGACATTTTGTTGATCCATCTATTTCTACAGCGGTGCTGCGAACAAACCCCGGAGGCATTTTAAACGACTTTCAATACTTTGGGTTCCTGTTTGAAGCCTTGTGTACCCGGGATATCCGGGTGTATTCGCAAACAAATGATGCCGATGTATTTCATTATCGCGATAAGAGCGGTTTAGAGTCCGATTTAATTGTGCGCCTCCGCGATGGTCGATGGGCTGCAATAGAAGTAAAATTGGGAAAAAAACAAATAGATCAAGCTGCTGAAAATCTTTTAGCACTGAAAGCACGTATAAACGAAGATAAAATGGGCGAGGCATCGTTCTTAATGGTTATAACGGGCGGTCAATATGCTTATCGGCGCAAGGATGGCGTTTTGGTTGTACCTATTGGATGCCTGAGGGACTAAAACACGAAGAAATAACTAAGCCGTTCTTAGTTCGCAACTCAACCTGAATCATAGTAAAAAGTGCATAAGTGTATGAGTCCATAAGTGCATAGGCCTACTTCGATGAACAAAGTGCAACCTGAAACCTTTACCCCTGTGAAATATTTCCCTTCGGGATTTCACGGGGTAAACCTGAAATCTATTTTCTAATCTCTTCGATAACTTTCGCAATGCCTTGCGCGTTCGACATGTTGGCCGTTACGTGAGGTTTTAGTCCGTGCTTTTCAACTTCGGCCGATGTGGTTGTGCCAATACTTACTAAACGCAGTTTTGCTAAATCTGTTCTGCCTGTGAGTGTTTTTTTTAAATTTATAAATCCCGAAGGGCTTGTCAAAATGATAAATTCGTATTGATTATCGATTATTTTATTTACAACATTCTCATCGATTGTGACGGGCTTATGGTTTTCATAAACCACAATTTTTTCGCATTGGGCTTTTGCCGATAGTTTTTTTGCAATAATGCCACGAGCCATGTTCCCCTCCGGAAATAGAATTTTATCGTTTTCTGTTATTTTTTCCAGCATGAAATCAGCCAGTTCTTTACCGGTGTTGCCCTGATTCACGATGGTGGCATTTGCCCCGTATTCTTTTAAAATCTTTTGCGTAGTAGTACCAACTACTGCGGTTTTTATGGGTTGAGGCAGTCTGGTTTCTCCGCTTACTTGCTTGTAATGATGAAAAAAGTTGCGAATGCCGTTTGGGCTGGTAAAAACAATCCAGTTGTATTGCTGAATGTTTTT
>JAQIDF010000450.1 GCA_027858145.1 Prolixibacteraceae bacterium
TTGTGAACATCCAACTCTGATGTTAAATTCATGCCCCAGTAAAAAATTAAGGCACTCGAAGAGCGTTCGCGTTTCGAGAGCTTCTGGTACATTCCCGAATCGGGTAAAATATTTTTGTAGAAATATGTTACATCGGTATCGTTTACCACTGCATCCGACTTATAAATTCCATTTTTCGTAACTACCCGCCAGCTTTTATCAACATTTTGCTGAATGCTTAGCACTCCTTCGCTGGTGGCAATTTTCACCCCTTCCTCTTCAGCCAGTTCAGCCAGCGACTCTACAATTCCGCGCATTCCTTTCAGCGGGAAAAAAGCTCCGGTATTGTGTTCCAGATGTGCAATCATGTTGAGTGTGGCAGGTGCTTTATACGGATTACTACCATTGTATGTCGCGTAACGATTGAAAAGTTGTGCAACGTTGCCATCACCAAAGGTTTGTACATTGCGTTGGTTCATGGTTTTAAAGGCATCGAGTTTGTGCAGGGCTTTCAGACTTCGCTGCCCGGCTTCACCCGTAAATGTTGATGCTTTGTGTATTGAATTAAACAGAAAAAAATCGCTGGTGTGGGTATACAAAAATGATTGTCGTTCGAGGTAATTTTCAATCACCGAACGTTCAATACCCGATTTCTGCACTTCCTCAACAAATTCATCGTGCTTGCTCCAGGCTTTCAGGTTTGCACCATCAGGGAAGAAATAATTACAGGTCATGTTAAGGCTCACTACATCAATATAGTCGCGGGCATCCTTCCCAAACAATTCAAAAAGTTCGTAAACCAACTGCGGCAATGTGAAAAGCGATGGGCCGGTATCGAAACGAAATTCACCGTTTTTTAACTCGCCAATTTTTCCGCCAACAGTTTCTGCTTGTTCAAAAATTGTAACGTCAAAACCTTTAGCTGCAAATCTCACAGCATATGCTACGCGCCATTTTCCAGAACCAATTACGGAAACCTATTACATTTTGTTTAAATTTCATTTAAATTTTTCTATACAAGCAACGAACAATTTTACAACAAATTAGTTTATTTCGGTAAAATAGCCATAACTTTAAGGACTTGTGAAGGTACAAAACATTTTCATGCATGAATAAAAAACAAGTAATAATAGTGGGCACAGGCCTGGGAGGTTTAAGCACCGCTTTACGCCTGTCATCGGAAGGGTTTAAAGTGAAAATGGTCGAAAAATACCATCAGGCGGGTGGACGGTTAAACCGCTTATCGAAAGATGGCTTTAAGTTTGACCTGGGGCCCACTTTTTTCAGCATGAGTTACGAATTTGACGAACTGGTAAAAAGCACAAATATTGAATATCCTTTTGAGTTCATTGAGCTCGACCCACTTTTTACCGTAAATATCGATGGAGTCCCAAAAACCTTTACCATATACAAAGACCTGAATAAACTTTCGGAGGAGTTTGCTTCATTTGAACCTGATTTTAAGGCAAAAATGGAGAAACACCTTCGGAAAACAGGTGAGCTTTTTCACGACACTGAAGACAAAATTGTTCACCGGAACTTTTCATCATTGTTCGATTATTTTATGCAACTAACGCGGGTGCCGTTAAAACACAGTCCGCTGTTGTTCAAAACAATGTGGAAAGAGCTTTGCGACAGCTTCGAATCGAAGGAAGCGAGGATGGTTTTTTCACTCGTGGGATTTTTTCTGGGTGCTACACCATTTGATACTCCAGCGATATATTCGTTGCTCAATTACGTTGAATTAAAGCATGATGGTTACCACAACGTAAAAGGTGGCATGTACAAAATAGTTGAAGGGTTGTTTAAAGTTTTACGCGAAAGACAAGTCGATTTCTACTTCAATACCGAGATTGTTGAAGCAATAAAAACAAACGATAAAATTGATTACCTGGTTGATCAAAACGGCAGGGAATGGCATGCCGATTATTACGTCATTAATGCCGATGCAGCCTCGTTCAGGGGAAAAATACTCAAGAAAAAACAATATTCGGAAAAACGACTCGATAAGAAAAAGTGGACGATGGCTCCGCTTACCATTTATCTGGGGTTAAACGGAAAAGTGGACAAACTGCAACATCACAATTACTTTTTAGGCAACAATTTCGATCAGTATGCCAAGGGGGTATTTAAAAACAAAGTTTCATTTGACAAGCCTTACTACTATGTTAATGTACCATCGAAGAACAATGCGGATTACGCACCCGAGGGCAAAGACAGCTTGTTTATTTTATGTCCGTCGCCCGATTTGCGATTCAAACCCGACTACAGCGACCGTGAAACCATAGCACAAAACATTATCAATGATTTATCGGAGCGATCGGGGTACGACATCAACTCGATGATTGAAAGTAAAACCGTACTTTCCCCCGACCACTGGCAAAATATGTTTAATTTGTACAAAGGCAGCGGGCTCGGACTGGCACACGATTTGAACCAAATTGCATGGTTCAGGCCTGCCAATCACGACGAGAAGTATAAAAACACTTTTTACGTAGGAGCCTCAACCATACCCGGAACGGGTTTGCCCATGGCTGTAATCAGCTCAAAACTAACCACCGAAAAGCTTTTAGACTATGATAGAACTGTTTCAAAAAAATAATCTGCAATGCAGTAAGAATACCACAAAGCGTTACAGTACTTCATTCTCGCTTGGTGTTCGTTTATTAGGCAAAGCATATCGCGACCACATTTACAGCATTTATGGATTTGTACGCTATGCCGATGAAATAGTAGATACCTTTTTCGATTACAAGCAAGATGTGCTATTGAAAGAGTTTCGCGAAGAAACCTACAAAGCAATCGAGCGAGGTATTAGCCTAAATCCCATACTCGACAGTTTTCAGCGCACTGTTAATCAATGCCAAATTGATGGTGAGCTTATTGATGCTTTTCTCGACAGCATGGAAATGGACCTGAACCATGAGATTTACGA
>JAQIDF010000539.1 GCA_027858145.1 Prolixibacteraceae bacterium
ATCATATTGTAATGCAACAGGAGCACCAATTGGAATTTGGAGCAATGGAGAATCTGTTTCATTCTATCACCGAAAAGACCCGAATTATTTTGAGGATATTCCAGCAATTCCAAAGGCAAGCGAAAAGCTTTCCGATATTTTATCCGAACGTTGGACTATTGAAAACCTGATTGAAAAAGATAAACTTCGTACCGAAAGGAAATCATTAAAAGATTTGGTTCTTGAAATGGAAGACGAAGTTTTGGCGAATGCCGGGGTTGATGTTTTCGAGGAACTTTTCAAATTGATTTTCACCAAACTGTATGACGAGATGGAAGCAGGGCGAAACAAAACCCGACATCTTGAATTCAGAAATTACGGTGATACCGAATCAGAATTAAAAGAGAAAATTCAAAAACTCTTTAACCAAGCAAAAACAAAGTGGGAAGGCGTATTTTCAGAAGATTCAAGAATTGAACTTACAGCTTCGCATTTGTCGGTTTGTGTTTCGTCTTTGCAAGATGTAAAACTGTTCAACTCCAATTTAGATGTTGTTGACGATGCATTTGAATACCTTATCAATAAAAGCAGTAAAGGCGAAAAAGGACAATATTTTACACCACGTTATGTAATTGACATGTGTGTGAAAATGCTCAATCCACAGGAGCATGAAACCATGATTGATTCCGCAGCTGGTAGTTGCGGATTTCCTGTACACACCATTTTTCATGTTTGGGAGCAAATAATGAAAGATGAAGGTTTAGACAAGAGCCATTTGTTTACATTGGAACAAAAACCTGCAAGATGCACCGACTTCGTAAATGACAAGGTTTTTGCCATAGACTTTGACGAAAAATCGGTTCGTGTTGCACGTACTTTGAATCTTATTGCAGGAGATGGACAAACTAATGTTTTGCACTTAAATACACTTGACTGGGAACGCTGGGACGAAAAAACAAACGACGAGGATTGGCAAGACACCTATTTTGAAGGTTGGCGTAAGCTTAAAAAATTACGAACCAATAAAAACAATCAGGATTTTTCTTTTGACATTCTTATGGCAAACCCGCCTTTTGCCGGTGATATAAAGGAAAGTAGAATTTTGGCAAAATACGAATTAGGAAAAAAACCAAACGGAAAATATCAAACCAAAGTCGGTCGGGATATCCTTTTTATTGAAAGAAACCTTGATTTTTTAAAACCGGGCGGACGAATGGCAATTGTTTTGCCTCAAGGACGGTTTAATAATTCATCGGATAAAAATATTCGTGACTTCATTGCAGAGCGGTATCCACCCCACGAACCCCATCATTGCTGATTGCTTGAGGTTCGGTAACTTTACCCCAAAAATTATATGGATAAAAAAGCACAAATGTTTGAGTTGGTAAGGCAGTGGCGCAATTCAGGCCTAACCCGTAAGACTTTTTCCAAAAAGCACGGCATTACCGAAGCCTCTTTCGATTACTGGTGTTCAAAACACGACACAGAACAAAAGTTATTGAACAATCAACCGGGGTTTATCGAAATTTCGTCTCCGCTCCCGCCGGTGGTCGGCGAAAAAGTTATTCACCCTCAAATTGAATTTGAACTTTCCAGTGGGCTCCGTATCAAAATCTATTGACCCATGCTTGGACTGAGTTCAAACCTACGATATTTCCTGTGCTGCAGCCCCACCGATATGCGCAATGGCTTCGACGGGTTGGCCGGGATTGTTAGAAACTACCTAAAAAAAGATCCCATTTCAGGGGATATGTTCATTTTTATCAATAGAACCCGCACCCACATTAAACTTTTGTATTGGGATGGCGATGGGTTTGCCCTTTTTTACAAGCGGCTGGAGCGTGGAAGGTATGCCTTTACCCCTGGTCACGCCCTATCAAGACAAATGAAACGCGAAGAGCTTTTGATGCTCCTCGAAGGTCTTTCGTTTGATAAAATGAGCAAGAAGAAGAGGTATAAAATTGGTTGATATTTATTCTTACATATACGCTGAAATGCTTGTAAAATATAGGGTTTTAGTGTATATTCGTGCATGGAAAAACAGCAAGGAACAGAAACATTTTCGCCCCGGGAATTGATGGCAAAAATAGCTATCATGGAGAAGTGTCTTGCTGAAAAAAATTCTATTATAGCCGAAAAGGATTTGACCATATCTAAGCTGGATGCCGACCTTAATGCTGCCCGGTTCCATAACGACCAACTGCGGCGCATGATTTTTGGCTCAAAACGTGAACGTTTTGTTTCCAACCAGGACATCAACCAGTTGCGCATCGAATTTGAGCCTAAGGCAGCTGAGGTTGCGGAAACAGTAAAAGTTGAGCGTGAAAAGATCCGTGTCGAATACCAGCGCAAAAAGCCTAAAAAAGGACACAAGGGACGTATGGCGCTGCCTCCGCACCTACCTGTAGTTGAGACGGTTATTGAACCTGATGAAGATACCGCCGGCATGGTGTGCATTGGCTCAGAAATCACCGAAGAATTGGATTATACGCCTGCTAAGTTGCAGGTAAACCGTACCATCCGCCCAAAATACATTACACGTGAAGACGAAAAGGGCAGCCAAAAGCAAGTTATTGCCGGGCTGGACCGTCCTATTCCAAAGTGTGTTGCAAGCCCGGCCCTTTTGTCAATGATTTTCACCAACAAGTACATTTATCATTTACCGCTTTACCGTACACGCCAAATGATTGCCCGGATGGGGGTTCCGTTGCCCCCTTCCACACTGGAATCGTGGGCAAAACTTGGGGCGGAACATTTGCGCCCGCTTTACGGTGTTCACCGGCTGCATGTTTTTCGGGAACCTTATCAAATGATCGACGAATCCCCCATAAAAGTACAGGACCGGGACAAGCCCGGCACATGCCACCAAGGATATATGTGGGTAAGGTATGCCCCCTTGTCAAAATCGGTAATTTTCGAATATTACAAAAGCCGTTCGTCCAAGGGACCTATAGATGATCTTTCGACCTTTAATGGATACGTTCAGACAGATGGCTATTCGGGCTACACGTACCTGGCATCGTTGCAGGGCATTACGCACCTATCGTGCTGGGCACATGCGCGCCGGTACTTCGACAAGGCATTGAAGAACGACCATGAAAAAGCATCGCATGTGATGAAGCTCATCCAGTTGCTTTACGCCATAGAGGCACTGGCACGTGAATCGGGCATGACACACCAACAAAGGTATTCCTTGCGACTCGATAAATCGTTGCCCATTATCAACGAGATCGGGGCATACATCTATGAACACAAAAGTAAGGTTACGCCGCAAAGCCCCATTGGGAAAGCATTTGATTACTGCGCCAACCGCTGGACAAGCCTTCAGAACTACTTAGAAGATGGTATGCTCGAGATAGATAGCAACCTTGTTGAAAACTCGATACGACCATTGGCTTTGGGGCGGAAAAACTACCTGTTCGCAGGCTCGCATAATGCAGCCCAGGACGTAGCCATGTGGTACAGCTTTTTTGCAACCTGCCAAAAGAACGATATCGACCCGCAAAAATGGCTCACCTATGTGATCAAAAACATCAACGATAC
>JAQIDF010000175.1 GCA_027858145.1 Prolixibacteraceae bacterium
AAATTGCCACCCAGGTTTGATTTTATCGTCAGTTTGGTTACCTGGTGATTCTCCCATTCCAGTTCTACAATTTCGAAACCACCACGGGCACGCAGCCCTGTTACACGCCCACTACCCCATAAGTCGGGCATTGCCGGCAACAAGTGAATAGCCCCGTCATGACTTTGCATCAACATTTCGGTTAACCCCGATGTAAATCCGAAATTACCATCAATTTGAAATGGCGGATGAGCATCGAACATATTTGGATATGTACCACCCTGCTCGGAAACCGATCGTGTATTTTCACCCCGACCAACAAGTTTTATCTGCTCGCGAATAAGCTCATAGGCATGATTTCCGTCGAGAAGCCTTGCCCATAAATTGATTTTCCAGTTTATTGACCATCCTGTTGAAGGATCGCCCCTGTGTATTAATGATGTGCGCGATGCGTCGGCAAGTTCTGGTGTACGGTATGGAGATATCTGATTAGAAGGGAACAAACCATAAAGGTGCGAAACATGACGGTGTTTATCATTTGGGTTGTCCCAATCGTACATCCACTCTTGTAGCTGCCCGTGTTGGCCAATTTGCATTGGGGGCAATAACTTCAATACGCGCTCCATTTCAGCTACAAGTTCATCGTCAACATTCAGAATTGAAGCAGCCTTAATGGTTTTGGTAAGTAGGTCAAATACCAGTTGATTATCCATTGTGGTACCGGCCGAAATTGATGATGATTTATGTGCGGATGGCGAATTTTCAGGGGAGTTGGAAGGCACCACAACCATCCATCCGTTTTCAGGTTCTTCTACCATATAATCCAGACAAAATTCCACAGCGCCCTTCATAATATCATATACCGAACGCAAATATTCAGTATCGCCACTATATTCATATTTATCAAATAAATGCTGGCTTAACCAAACACCGCCCATGGGCCACATGCCCCAGTATGAGCCATCAACAGGGCCACATATACGCCAGATATCGGTATTGTGGTGCGTAACCCAACCATCGGCACCATACATGGTTTTTGCCGTTTCGCGCCCAGCCTCAGATAGCTCTCTAACCATCTGAATAAATGGCTCATGAAGCTCCGGCAAGTTCGTGGGCTCAGCAGGCCAATAATTCATCTCGGTGTTTATGTTTACTGTATATTTACTATCCCACGACGGGAAAAGCTGGTGATTCCAAATTCCCTGTAGGTTTGCAGCCTGGGTGCCGGGTTGCGACGAGCTGATTAACAAATACCGCCCATATTGAAAATAAAGGGCTGCCAACGACGGGTCGTTCCCTTCGCTAAATTGCTCTATTCTTGTATCAGTCGGGTTCTTTATCGAATCGGTTTGTCCCAGGTTAAGCGAAACACGGTTAAAATATTTTTGATAATCGCTAACATGATCCTTCAGCATTTGCTTGTAATCATGTTGGATAGCTTTCGACAAAAACTCTTCGGCCATTTGGGCGGCATCACCACTAATATCTTTATAATTAATAAAGTTAGTGCCTATCGAAATAAAAATTGTGGCACTGTTCGCCCCGGAAACAATTAACTTGTTATCCTCTGAAACCAGACTTCCGCCATCGTTTACAACCTTGCTTAAAACCTCAAATTCTACTTTTCCTTCTACGGTTTCATGGTTACTCGATACGCCACTCATCTTCAGCATATCGTTTCCATTTGTCGATACGTTAACATTACCGTCCCGGTTTAACGTGGCTGAAAAGCTTAACGCTTCGGGCTTACTGGACGTTAAGCGTACCACAATAACCTCGTTGGGAAATGATGAAAAAATTTCACGCGTATATTCAACGCCATCAACCGTGTAACGGGTAGTTGCAATTGCCCGCTCGATATCAAGTTCGCGATAAAAATTATCGTAAGTATCATGGCCTTCAAAATCAAGCAATAAATTACCGGCTGTTTGGTATGACATTCCATGCGACGCCTTTGATATTACCTTCTCGTTGATTAAATCCTGTGCTTCATTATACTTGCCTTCAAAAATTAACCTGCGTATTTCAGGCATTGCTTCCAGCGCATTGGGATTATCATTCCGGTTTGAGCCTCCCGTCCAAATGGTATTCTCATTAAGTTGAATATTTTCCTTCCCGGGAATCCCAAATACCATTGCTCCGAGCCGTCCGTTGCCAACAGGCAAAGCTTCTTCCCACATCGATGCAGGTTTATCATACCACAGTTTAAGGTCGTTATC
>JAQIDF010000059.1 GCA_027858145.1 Prolixibacteraceae bacterium
GGGACTTTTTCGGGTATTTTATGTACCGGAATTGCCGGTGGTGCAATAGTACCGTTAATAATTGGCCAATTAAAAGACTGGTTTGGCCTACGCCCCGGCATGTTCGTGTTACTCCTCACATTAGGCTACATACTCAGCATCAGCTTTTGGGCGAAGCCACTTATTAAAAACCAAACAATAAAATTCAAAAGAGAAATTACCTAACATATATAATGAATGCTGTTTCAATTTTCTATTCGACTTTTATACTATCGGACAATAAGTTTTTGAGTCGTAAATAGGAGAAATTTTTTGTAACTATCAACTATAATTTTCCAGTTCTAGGTCGCCTGCTTCGTGTGTTTTATAGAGTTGTGACAAGCGTGAAATGAAATTACCGAATTTCAATACAGCTTGCTGGGTGCCTTCGCTTACTTCTTTTCTATTCATCTTCAGCATCAAAATCAGATACAAAGTATTAAAAGCTACTTCAACATCATTGTCTTTTTTTCCTGATTTTTCACGTACCAAATCCAAATCGGCCTTAATGTCAGCATATAACCGGGTATATTCGTTGTCGGCTTTCTCCGAAAGTATTGCAAGGTGAAAATTATTGATGTCATTTACAAGGTTAACAAGAAACTGAAGATGTCCGGTTTGCTTTTTTTGTTCTTTTTCAAGCATTAATACCAGATTTTCGTACCAGTTAAATATTTGTTCACGCTTGGTTTCTTCAACATCATACTGTTTTATCAATTTTTCGTTAATGGCATCCATGTCGAATTTAAGTGCACGGATCATGTCTTCGATTTGCCACATGTACAGTATGTATTCCGAAATATTCTTTTTACGTTTTTCTTCTGCTACAATCATATTTATTTACTGCTTTATAATTTTTTTAACAACATTAACGTTGACTCCTTTTAGATGCAGCAAATATAATCCCTTTTTCATTGCTGAAAAATCAATCGTTGAATTCCCTTTCAGCCTGTTGCTTCTTATCACTCTCCCATCAGATGTCACAATGCTGTATGAAACAACTTTTTCCCCCTCATATTTAATATGCAACTGGCTGGAAACCGGGTTAGGATAAACAGTGACTTTTTTATTGGAATTATCCTTATACTCAGTTATGCTCACCAGCATTTTATTAGGAAGTTCTATAATTTCTGATTTCTTTTTGCCATTATCATCTAACAAGAAGCTATTCGTCCATACCGGTCGTGAAGGTTCGTCACCCGTATTTATTATTTTTTCCCAATCCTGATCAGTTAATCGTTCAAAACCAGTCGTGATTGTATCGTAATATGAGAAAAAAGGTCCTGAATAAGCTATATACTCGCCCAATTCAACATTTTTAACAATAAAAGTACCAATATTAACATCACCTGTTGCCGCATGCAGTACTTTTCCCACAGGTGCACCAGACTCATCGGTAGGCTGTGTGTGTATATCCACAATCGGATAATCGGGTTTTATCATATCATAAGGGTTGAGTAACAGATCAGCATACCAACCCGAGTATGGTGGTGCTCCACTCATTCCATCTTCAAACAACATTTTTTTCAGCCATTTTTTTTCGTCATCAGACAAGTTAGCACTACTAAGTTCTTTTATTGCAATTTGCTCCAGTTTATTCATAATCTCTACAATACCTTCCAATCTTGAAACAGCTTCAACAGCCTCCCAATCTGCAAGTTGCAGGTTCCCAAGAAATTCAGATAGATCTGAAGTAAAATCAGCAATGCCAGCGTAAAATTCAGGATAAGGTTCAACATACGAATGAGGAAAAGAACAGCCCGTCATTCCGGTATAAGATGGTTTAGCATATAAAACATTGTCATGCCTCAACTGTGCCCACGAGGCTAATTGGGTGTTCATTTTTTGATGGTGCCATGCTGATGTTCGCATAAAAAATGGCTGGTTATCGGCATCTTCAACCGGGTTTAAGCACCGGATAGCTCCAAGCCAGCCGTTATAGTAATTTGATTGCCAGAATGACGGTTCTTTATGATCAACCAGATATCGCATATTAGCAAGGTTCGAGGCATATTTAAATTCTTCAATCTCATCTTGCAAGAAAAAAGCAGCATCGCTGTTTCCTAATGCATAAAGCGCATCAAGTGCCTTTGGCATTCCCCGGAATATTGACCGGTTTTGGTATATAATGCGATCGTAAACCATATTGGCCAAAATATAGGAGTCGATAATAAATCGTTGACCCGATAGCCTATACGAAACGGGTAAGGTATCTGCTACGTTGTCTGGGTTCGAGAAAAGCATCCCGCCCAAAATCTTCTGAGCAAAATCGTCGTTAGTTGAAAGTGTTTCAATATATTCATCATAGCGTTCATCATCAAGAAAAAATGAAACATCTGTTATTTCCTGCTCTGGATAAAATGTTTCAAGTTCTGACGGGGTTACATTATCACTCTCCCCAACGAGATAATTAATAATGCGGTTATTTACATCAAATTTATCCCTGGTTTCACTTTCTTCCCATAACTCATTCAACAAATATGCGTTAATATTCATGCGGCGAATTTCATCTTTCCCCCATGGTTCCTCCCACGGATTACCTGCCGTCGGTGTCATGAAAAACTCCATACGCCCAAGCCACATCTGAGCTCTGAAATATGGCTCAAGGGATTTTAAACCCATCATTTCATCCGGCTCCGTATATACATAATGGCCACGTACTTTAAATTGTGAAAAATCAAGGTCTCGATGTCTTTCTTCTTTGCAAAACAAACTAACCCGAACAGGCTTACATTCATCAACAGCCTTTAAAACCTGGTCATATGATTCTTCAGAAGCAATGTTTAACGATTTCTTTTCACCGGTAATCAACGAATAAGCAACAGTCACGTATAAATCAATATCTTTGAGGCTCTCATCAATGCCAGTCTCATTATATTTCTCAATGAAGACCGGCAATTTTTGATATAATTCAGCAAGAAAATCTTCAATATTTTGGCTCATCAGATCCCGCTCTAGATTTTTAAGCAGGTAATCGTATGAACGGTGAAGGGCATCAAGTATAATATCGGTTGACACAAAAACAGGCAGGTCTTTTATATAGATATCATGCAGAGCCTGTGCAAAACTACTTTTTTCTATGCGTTGAGTTATAAAGAAATGATTATTGGAAAGCATTTCCATTTCACCTTCAGTTAAGTCGTAAGCATCTCTAACAGAATCGAGATAAGCAACTTCAGATAGCGCCGGTGAATTATTATATCCTTTATAGTAGGTTTGTTCTACCCGGGGAAATAGTGCATTTAACCCGGAAGTAGTCAGGTTGATATTTTGAGACTTAAAAGCGTTGAACTCATCAACACTGATTTGTGCCGAAAGTGGTTTTGCAATAATAAGGCAACAAAAAACCACTACGAGGAGGTAATAAAAGGATTTCATGACAGATGTTTTTAGTTTTCATATTAAAGGTACTAAAAACTACTGCAACAATGCAAATCAATCACCAAATAACCGGTCAATATCCCGGCGTTCTTTTTTAGTGGGCCGCCCCTCTCCCCTTTTCCTGTCAGACCAAGACATCAGGCGCTGCATTTCTAAAACTTCTTTATTCTCAGGAGGTGTAACATCTTTCATAAAATCGGGAACCAACTTGGCTCCCATTCGCTTTACCGAAAGTTCAATTACTTTGTAATGGTAAGTAACCGGATTTTTACGAACCTCGATAATTTCGCCACGTTTAATTTCGCGCGATGGTTTAACCGATACGCCATCAATTTCGACACGTCCTTTGCGGCATGCCTCTGAAGCCTGGCTTCGCGTTTTATAAACACGCACAGCCCATAACCATTTATCGATACGAACAGAATTTGAAGCCATTTTACTTGTTATTAAATTGGTTCATTGTTCTATCAACCCCAATAGTCCCGAACGACTGGATAATTTTTATACATTGTTCAATTCTCTCTGGCAAATGTTCTGCTTCTTCTGGCGACCACTCACCAAGAACATAATCAATTTGCTGCCCCCTTGAGAATTCATTTCCAATACCAAAGCGCACACGTGCATAGGCATTGGTGCCTAAAATCTGATTTATGTGTTTCAAGCCGTTATGTCCTGCATCGCTGCCTTTCCCTCGCACCCTTATGGAGTCAAAAGGTAGAGCGACATCATCAACCAAAACCAGCAACCTATCGAGTGAAATCTTTTCTTTTTGCATCCAGTACCGAATAGCGTTGCCACTCAGGTTCATATATGTAGAGGGTTTCAAGAGAATGAAAGTACGCCCTTTGAATTTGTATTCAGCAATGGCTCCATAACGCTTATTCACGTTAAAAACAATATTGGACACCCCGGCAAGAGTGTCCAATATTTGAAAGCCAATGTTATGGCGTGTATTTTTGTATTCATCTCCTATGTTACCTAATCCGGCAATTAAATACTTCATTCGTTTCCTTTAATTAGTGAATCAAGTTAACACTGGGCGAATATCTATTCTTCAGATTTTTCTTCGCCTTCAGTTGAAACTTCTTCTCCTCCTTCATCTTCAGTTAAACCATCACCTGCCGAACGTGATGCACGGGTTACCATTACACGTACAACCGGTACCGATTTAACATTCAAAATTTTCAGTGTGTCAGTTTCAACATCGCTAACCCTGTAGCTATCGCCAATTCCCAGTTTAGTAACATCAATTTTAATTTCATCGGGTAAATCCTGTGGCAATGCAGAAACCCAAAGACGACGCATTTCAACTTGTAAACGACCACCATCGCGGATACCTTTTGCAAATCCTTCGGTTACAACAGGTATATTCACTTTTACGGGCTTGTCGTCGTATGTTTTCAGGAAATCGATATGCAAAGGCATATCAGTTACCGGATGGTACTGAATATCCTGCATGATAGCCTGATAATCTTTTCCGTCGATTTTCAAATTCACCAGAAATACGTAAGGTGTGTAAATCATTTTACGAACGGCCTCAAAATCGCAATAAAAATGCATATTTTCTTCCTGTCCGTAAAGCACACATGGCACCTGCTTTTCAACACGTAACTTTTTGGCGTCCTTTTTACCAAGATTTTCTCTTAGTTTTCCTTCTAATTCAAATGTTCTCATAATTTCTTTTTTTGTGGTACTCAGCCCTTCCCTTCGCTTTTTCTTTTACTACCGGGACAAACCGCATACACATTTATATATAACTTATTCAAAAAGCGGTGCAAAGATATAAATCTCACGCAAAACCAATACACTTATTGAATATAAAAAGTACTAATTGACTTATAATAATACACTTTATCAATTACATCGGCCAATAAAGGTGCCAATGAAATGATTTTAATTTTGTCTGACTTTTTCTTCAACGGAATGGTATCAGTGAAGAATACCTCATCAAGTGCTGAATTTTCAATACGATCGTAAGCCGGACCTGATAAAATAGGGTGCGTTGCAAATGCTCTTACACTATTTGCTCCTTTTTCAACAAGCAAATCAGCTGCTTTGGTAATTGTTCCTGCCGTATCAATGATATCGTCAACAAGTATAACATCCTTTCCTTTCACATCACCGATGACGGTCATATTACCAACTACATTGGCCTTGCTTCGTGTTTTATGACAAATTACAAGGTCGGTGCCCAGTAATTTGGCATAAGTATTGGCACGTTTAGTACCGCCAACATCCGGTGAAGCAATAACAACATTCGGAAGGTTCATTTCGCGAATGTAAGGCACAAACAATGATGATGAATAAAGGTGGTCAACCGGGATGTTGAAAAAACCCTGAATTTGGTCGGCATGTAAATCAACTGTTATAATTCGGTCGACCCCGGTAGCTGACAACACATCGGCTGCAACTTTAGCACCAATTGACACACGTGGCTTGTCTTTTCTGTCCTGACGGGCATATCCGAAATACGGAATTACTGCAATAACTTTGTATGCAGAAGCCCTTTTAGCTGCATCAATCATCAATAATAATTCCCACAAATTATCGGCTGAAGGAAAGGTTGACTGTACGATAAAAACATACGAACCACGTATGGTTTCTTCGAAACAAGGTTCAAACTCACCGTCGCTGAAACGGGGGCATGATGATTTACCCAAATCGATGTTTAGATAGTTGCAAATTTGCTCTGTTAAATAGGAAGTAGCAGTTCCTGTAAATACCTTAAGCGGAGCTTTACGTGGCATGCGATATCTTTTTTGATATTAAATATGCAGCAAAAATATAAATAATAGATGTGTTTTTTAACATTTCTGTCCCAATTTTTAAATTTACTGCACCTTAAAGTTAAATTAACCTTTGGCCTGTCCCTTGTTTATTTCTTCAATAAAAGATAAAATGTCATCGCGCCCCAACCCTGTTTCGGCTGACGATTCAAACATCAATGGCACTTCTGCCCAGGTTTCAAGCATCTTCTCAGCATATTTATCCTGATACACTTTTTGCTCGGCTCCCGATATTTTATCAACTTTTGTAAAAACCATTACAAAAGGCACCTGACTTTCACCCAGCCATTGCATAAATTCCAAATCGCTGTTTTGAGGTTCAAGACGTGCATCAATTAAAACAAAAACGCCCAACAAATTTTTACGCTTAAGCAAGTAGCTCCTGATCATCAGTTCCCACTTTTTACGCTCATTTTTAGAAATTTTGGCGTAACCGTACCCGGGTAAATCAACTAAATACCAATTACCATTGATAATGAAATGGTTGATAAGCCGGGTTTTTCCCGGTGTGCCCGATATCATTGCCAGTTTTTTCTTATTGGTAAGCATATTTATTAACGAGGACTTGCCAACATTAGAACGACCGATAAAAGCATATTCGGGCCAATCAGATTTCGGACATTTGCTTATTTCAGTATTACTTACAACAAAACGGGCATCTTTAATATTCATTTGTTTAGATTTAATCAATGTAAACTTCAATTATTTTGGCAGCATCACTTTCAGGCTGAAAAAATACATGCCCGACAGAAGCCGGTATCAAAACTGTTTCGCCTGCCTTTATTTTAACAGGCTTAAATTCGTCACCCTCAATAACAACCGAACCTTCAACACACACAGCAATGGCAAAACTGTCGAAACTGTAATAGTCACGCTCAATTTTTTTATTTATTTCGAGAATGTTGGTTGTGAAATATTCACATTTAACCAACTTTGAGGGTTCATTTTCAGTTATCGAATATGTTTGTTTAGGATTTTTAGCCTTTGTATAATCGATAACATCCATTGCAAGGTCAAGGTGCAACTCACGTTCATTTCCGCTTGCATCTTTTCGTTTGTAATCGTAAATGCGGTAAGTTACATCGGATGTCTCCTGAATTTCGAGAACGAGATTCCCGGAGCAAATCGCATGAACCCTTCCGGCGGGAACAAAAAACACGTCACCTTTCTTTACATCTTCATAATTCAGAATTTCGGTAAGGGTGCCATTATTCAGCTTTTCAAGAAATTCTTCGCGATTGGTGTCTTTATTAAAACCGGAAATCAACCGGGGATTTTCAGCATCATCGAGCGCGTACCACATCTCGGTTTTTCCGAAGGCGTGATGTCGTTCGCGGGCTTGCAAATCATTGGGATGAACCTGTATAGATAAATCGGCATTGGCATCGATAAATTTCACCAACAACGGAAACTCTTTACCATATTTGGTAAAAACCTTCTCACCTACCAGCTCATCCATATATATTTCAATGAGTTCCTGCAAGTTATTGCCGGCCAGCTCGCCGTTTTCAACAACCGATATATCATTAGTTACAGCCGAAAGCTCCCAGCTTTCACCAATATTTTTCTTTCCCTGTAAATCTTTTCCAAAAAAGGTTTCCAACTTACTACCGCCCCATATTAACTCTTTGAGAATTGGCTTAAATTTAAGTGGATATAACGACATGTGTTTTTGAGATTTGAGATGTTAGACTTGAGATGTTAGACTTGAGACTTGAGATTTGAGATGTTAGATAAATGGTTCTATCATTCATGTTCTTCAATCAAAAGTTCGTTAATAATATTTAAGATATTGACAATGAGTTGCTTGTTTTTCGACAATATGTTTGTTTAAATCACTGACATTTAGTTCATTACGAACAAAGTCTATTGTCTCATGTCTAAAATCTAACGATCTATTGTAAATATCATTAGTAATTAAAATTTGTAATCTACCGCTGCCCTGTCAACAACAATTTTATTTACAAATTCAATTACTTTTTTATGTTCAGGGTGTACACGATAAACATCAAGATCGTCAAGATTGTCGAAGTGAGAAATCAGGCTCAAATCAAATGAAGGTGAATCGAGCAAATGATGCTTCCCTACTTCAATATATTTCAATTCGGGAATATGTTTTTTCAATGCCAGTAATTTTGATTCAAACTCATCCAGTGCCTCTTCTTTTAATTCAGGAGTTTCAAACTCGCGAAGCTTAAACATTACTACGTGGTTAATCATTTTATTATGGTTTTAAAGATTTGACATTAGAATTTGACACAAAGATAAAACGGATAACGACCAAATATAAAGAATCGATGAAAAAGTATCACTTTTTGAAAGATTAAAGCTACAACTTGCCCTCGAATTCATAACCAGCTTCTTCAACAGCCTGTTTTACTTTTTCAACGTCGTAATTTTCGCCCGAAACCGAAACTTCACCCGTATTGAAATCAGCAATTACTTCGTCAATACCATCAATTTTCACAACATCTCTCTCAACATGCGCTTTACAATTCTTACATGTCATTCCTTCTACTTTAAATTTTTCAACTCCCATTTTTTCCTCCAATTTTACTTTTTGTTCTTTATCTTTTTTCGCTTTAATCCAGTTTAAAACATAGCCGTTAACAATCAATGCACTCAAAACAATTGCAGAAACAATACCCAGCCACCCGGGTAAAACATGGTTATGGGCATGTACCTGTTCTGCCATTACAAACCAACTACCAGGCAGAAAAGTATCAATAATATAACCAAAAACAAGTGCACCTGCCACAATTGTAGCCAAATAAACTAACGTTGCCTTTTTACCAATCGATTTCCATAGCACTGTCATTGTTGCAATGTTGGTTGCAGGCCCTGCCATTAAAAAAACCAGTGCAGCTCCCGGCGACAAACCTTTCATCATCAAAACGGCAGCAATAGGCACCGAGCCTGTAGCACAAATATATAATGGCATCGAAGCCACTAAAACCAGCAACATATTAAGCCACGGATATTGAATATATTGCGTGAAAAAGTCATCGGGGATAACAACAGCTAACAGTGCAGCCAGCAATAAACCAATAACCAACCACTTTGAAATATCCTGGATAAACTCGACAAATCCATATTGAAATACCTTTTTCACCTTCTGAGAGAAAGAAAGATGCGCATATTTGTCGAAATGCTTTTCTTTTGACACCGGCTTATGTTTTGTAAACGAATTTGCCAGCGCACCCCCGGTAATTCCGGTAACCATGGCAACAATAGGCCTGATTATGGCAAAAGGCAAGCCCAGCAATGAGTATGTCACCAATATTGAATCGACCCCGGTTTGTGGTGTTGAAATCAAAAATGACACGGTTGAACCTTTTGAGGCACCATTTTTATGAAACGACAATCCTGCCGGAATAACCCCGCAAGAACACAAAGGTAGAGGGATACCAAGAATTGTAGCATTGGTTACCGATCTCAGATCGTTGCCATTCAGCATTTTACCCACTTTTTCTTTTTGAAGATAAATATGAAGGATTCCTGCAAAAAGAAACCCAAATAACAGATATGGAGCCATCTCCACCATCAATCCCCAAAATTCATTGAAATAATTAACTATGTAGTTCCCCATTGTTATATTTAATGTTTTCCCAATTAACAATCCTGAATAAAAGAAGTTGAACCGTTTTCAATAAGTTTTTAAAAATTGCAAAGAAAAGGTTTTTTTACAAACTGTTTTTGAACCTCTTCAGGATACTCAATTTCCGACAGAAACAGCCCCCCGGCTTTTGCTGAAGCACCGGCTGCCCCACGGTCCTTTTTTATAATTATTTCTTCTATTTCGCTGGTCGAAATTTTATCTCTTCCTGCCAAAACAAGCGTGCCAACTAATGCCCGCACCATATTCCTTAGAAAACGATCAGCCTTTACTTCAAAAATCATCATGTCGTTTTTTTTCACCCATTCGGCCTTTTGAATTACACAGTTGTTTGTTTTCACATCGGTATGTAATTTACTAAAAGAAGTAAAATCGGTATGGTTCAGAAGTATTGCTGAAGCAACATTCATTTTACCAACATCAAGATTATAAGGCATAAATGTAGTAAAATCGTTCAAAAATGGTTCCTTTTTTAATGAGAAGAAATAATGATACGTTCGGGACAAGGCACTAAAACGCGCATGCATCGTTTCATCAACTTCAAAAATATTATCAATACAAATAGAAACAGGTAGAATTTTATTCAGCTTATAAACCAGTTTTTCTGTGTCGCTTACGGGTGTTTCCAAATCAAAATGAGCAACAAAAAATGAAGCATGTACACCCGTATCGGTACGGCCGGCACCAACTACATTTATTGCATGGGAGAGCAACAACGAAAGTGCACCATTCAAAGTTTCCTGAACCGTTGCAGCATTGGGCTGAATTTGCCAGCCATGAAAATCTTTCCCGTTATATGCCAGTTGAATAAAATATCGGTGCATTCTTTATCTCTTTTTTATTACGAATTATTCTCTGTTGCAGCAATAACCGCGGCACCACAACTATCACTCCAAACATTTACCGCAGTTCGCAACATGTCAAGCGGCCGGTCAACCACCAGTATTAACCCCAACGCCGTATCGGGCAATCCAATAGCCTTGAGAATAATTACAATAGCCACCAGGCTTGCCGATGGCACTCCTGCAACACCAATCGAGGTAAGTAATGCAACCAGAACAACCACCATTTGCATACCAAAACTAATTTCTAACCCATAAGCCTGTGCTATAAACATAGCTGCCACGCATTCGTACAAAGCAGTTCCGTCCATGTTGATTGTTGCACCAAGCGGCAGCACAAAACTCGAAACTTTTTTGGGAACACCGGCACGGGTAACCCCTTCGATTGTTTCGGGCAATGTTGCCGACGACGAACTGGTTGAAAATGCGGTTAGCAATGCGCGTGACATTATTTTCAGAAATACCATCGGTTTAATTTTGCCTACACTATATAAAATAAACGAAGTAGAAACAAAAACATGAAACAACAAGGCCACTACAACAATCAATGCAAATTTCAGCAAGGGCATTATGGAATCGAAACCGGTTTCGCTTACCGTTAAGGCAACCAGCCCTAATACTCCGAATGGTGCGATACGCATTACCAGATGAGTAATTCCCAGCATCACATCATAAATTCCATTCCAAAAATTAAGTTGAACAGCCTTGTAGTTTTCATTCAACTTGCGAATAAAGAAACCAAAAACAAGACTAAAAGTAATAAGTCCAAGCATTTGCCCTTCGCTTGCCGCTTTAAATATATTAGGCGGCACCATCCTAAGAAAAATTGCATAAACTTCAGTGGTTCCCTTACCACTTATTACTTCCAGCTGATCGGTTGTTAAAGGTGCCAGTGCCAACACATCCTTGGCCGGCACTCCATCGATAATTCCGGGGGTAAACAAATTTACCAGAACAAGGCCGGTTATTATAGCCAGAAAACTGGTTGTAAGATAGTACAATATGGTTTTCCCTCCCATCCGGGCAAAACCCTTTTCGGATTTTATGTTTGAAACACCGGTAATTATTGCAGAAATAATAAGAGGTACAACAATCATTTTAAGGGCATTAAGAAACAAGCTCCCCATAAATTTAAAAACACCACTTAAATCAATAATTCCACCAGCTCCAAAATAAAGGCCCAATGGAACAGATAATACCAGGGCAATAAGTATTTGCCAATGAAGCGCTATCTTTTTCATATTCAACATATTTTACACATAAGCGCAAAGTACTGTAAACAAGAAAATAACAATTTACAACTTTATTCACTTATAATCTCAATTCGTTTGCAGCTGCAAATATATCAAATGATAAGAAACCATATTAAACAAAAAACAAATTAACTGATTTAACAATAAAATATTCATTAATATTTGTTTCGATTCTTATTATGATTAAACTCAAAAAAAACATATAATAACCATATATATAGTTTTTTTATTTATTTTCGGACAGATAAAACAATGTAATATGAGGCAACTGAAAATCACAAAACAGGTTACCAATAGAGAAACCCTATCGCTTGATAAGTATTTACACGAAATAGGAAAAGTAGAACTTCTTTCTCCTGACAAGGAAGTTGAACTGGCCAAAAAGATAAAAAAAGGTGATCGTTCAGCTTTTGAAATCTTAATTAATGCCAATCTTCGCTTTGTTGTCTCCGTTGCCAAACAATATCAAAATCAAGGGCTTAGCCTGCCCGACCTTATTAACGAAGGAAATCTTGGACTTATAAAAGCTGCTCAACGTTTTGATGAAACCCGTGGCTTTAAATTTATATCGTATGCTGTTTGGTGGATCCGGCAATCTATTTTACAAGCACTGGCCGAACAGGCACGTATTGTTCGCTTGCCTCTCAATAAAATTGGCTCAATTAATAAGATTAACAAAGCTTTCAACCAACTTGAGCAGGAGTTTCAGAGGGAGCCAACCACAAGCGAGATATCCGAAATATTAGAAACAACGCCCGAGATGATTGAAGAAGCGATGAAAGCTTCCGGTCATCACATTTCGATGGACGCCCCAATTAAAGAAGAAGACGGTAACAACATGTATGATGTTGTACTGAATAAAGACACACCAAGTCCGGACGAAGGGCTTCTGAATAATTCGTTGCAACAGGAAATTGAACGCTCACTTTCAACCCTTGGAGAACGCGAAAGTGACATCATCCGCTATTATTTCGGATTAAACGGTACAAGGCCTCACACACTCGAAGAAATTGGTGAAGTTTTTGGACTAACACGAGAGCGGGTCCGGCAAATAAAAGAAAAAGCCATAAAAAAACTCAAAAACAATTATCGTAATAAATTATTAAAAAGCTATTTAGGTGAATAGTTAAATGAAGCTCCTTTCGGGAGCTTTTTTTATATTTACACTTTTAAAATATAAAACAGAACAAATGAAACGAATAATAGCACCATCGATATTATCAGCAAATTTTCTGGAACTGGGAAAAGATATTGAAACACTTAATAATAGTGAAGCTGAATGGATACACTTCGATGTCATGGATGGTGTATTTGTACCTAATATTTCATTTGGGATACCTATACTTGAGCAAGTAAGAAAGGCCACTTCAAAATTCATTGATGTACATTTAATGATTGAAAACGCTGATCCGTTTATTATTCCATTTAAAGAAGCGGGGGCTGACAATATTACCGTTCATTACGAAACATGCCGACATTTAAACCGAACAATTAATTTTATAAAAGAACAAGG
>JAQIDF010000406.1 GCA_027858145.1 Prolixibacteraceae bacterium
AAGGTTAATGCACCCGAGCCTGCCTTAATTAAAAAGCTGTCGTGATGGCCGTGGTAGCAACCTTCAAATTTAATTACAAGTTCGCGGCCGGTGTAACCGCGTGCCAAACGCAGGGCACTCATGGTAGCTTCAGTGCCTGAGTTTACCATGCGTACCAGGTCGATTGATGGCACCATCTTTTTAATTTGCTGTGCCATTTCGGTTTCAATAAGTGTTGGTGCTCCAAAACTGGCACCCCTGGCCGCAGTGTCTGATATTGCTTTTACTACTTCGGGGTGGGTATGTCCTAAAATTGCAGGCCCCCATGTTGCTACATAGTCGATGTACTCGTTGCCATCGATGTCGGTAATTTTTGAACCACTGGCACTTGCAATGAATGGTGGGGTAGCATCAACGTTTTTGTATGAACGCACCGGTGAGTTTACGCCACCGGGAATATGCTTTTGTGCTTCAGAGAAGGCAAAGGTAGAAGCTTCTCTTTTTGTATTTTCTTTATTGTTCATCATAATTTCAATATATAATTCTATAAGGTTTTCCTGTTCAAAAATACAATTTTTTATGGCGATGCCTAAATGGTTTGCCCATGATGTTTGTAAGGTGTTTTTCTATGTGTAATAGAAAGGGTTATTGGTAAGTATTGTTCATGGTAAATTGTTTTCATTTGCAATGAAAGGAAGTTTTCATTATAAATGGAAGAAAGTTTTCATTTGCAGTGGAAAATATGGTTTTTTTGGTTTTGAGGCAGCTTAGTAGAGATGTTTTTTTAGTGACTATTCAGTATCAAGTATCATGACGCAAGTATCAAGATAACTGACAATTAAGATTGTTGTATAAGTGTTCAATTACATTTCTTCAAAATTTTATTTGTGTTTCTTTGTCTTTTGATAAAATGACAACCTGGGCATGCTGTGCAACTTGGTCATAATCTGTAATAGTCTTGATTCTTGATACTTGTGTCTTGGTACTGAATAGTTACGTTTTTTATTATGCTGGTGCCGGTGAGTGTGACTTTGTTGTGATGGAGAAGGGAGTGATATCAGAGGCCGTTCAAGTGTGTTTTAACTATGGTATGGCAGGGTAACGTATAATTTTTTGCAAAGCCATCATGTCCAGATCTCTACAATCATATAATGCTATGTTTTAGTGCTACTTATTTTGTTTTTTCAAGACTTTGTGGAATTCACATAAATCGTTGAATTGGACACTACGGTCTTTGCGATACATTTCGAACATTTCGTGAATGTAGTTTTCATTTTCATCGAGACAGGCGAGTACTTTATCTATTTCAAAAGAGATAAATGCTTTATAATAATCGTAAGGTTTGAGCCAAAAGTAGCATTGCTCAAAAATTGGGTAACCGGGATTAGAAATGTCAATAAAGAAATCGTATCGATCTTTAAAAATCGGCACCCAATAGGGTTTAAAAAAATTACGGTCTAAGGGATGATATAGCTGGGCTATCAGAGATATCCATTCGAGTTGATGTTCCTCCAGCCCTTCTTCAACAAATGTGCCCATGAGCCTTGTTTTTTCTATCATGATTGGATAGGAGCTCAAATAGTTTATTATGGGCTGTACTTTCGAAAATTGCTCACCCCATTCATCCATAAATTCGGCAAAAAGCTTTTGTTTTGCTTTGTAATCCATGTTGTTATTTCTATATTTTAAAACCACAACCCTATGGCCGAAATGATGCGTGTTTCGGGATGCTGAAAGCTGCCATAAGCATTCAGATTTAAATCGATAAACACATTTGATATGTTTACTCTGACCCCGCTTGTTACCGATGGTACAAGCCTGTATTCCTGTGTGTATGTGTTTGTATTGGAGCCATACTGAAAACCGGCACTTAGCCTGAAAAAACGGCGCAAAATGATACCGCCTTCGATGGTGAGCGGATTTTTATTGCCTAAACCGAGCGACGAGAACATGCCGTAAAAATTTTGTCCGTAACCCTTGCGCCCTTTCAATACGCCCATGTACAAAAGTGCTTGATAATGTCCATTGGCATTTGCCAGATTGTCGATACTGCCAAAAACCCCGGCAAGTCCGGCTGTAAGGCAAAAGGTGGTGGGTTTTGCAGATTTATTTCTTGTATAATACGCATTCCTGTTTCTATTTGAAGATGAAGCACTCGTTTTTTCAATTCGAGCAAAATTCTGCGTGCTTCTAATATAGGGAATTCTGTCAATACTTACCCCATTATAGTATATAAAATTGCCCATCCCCATGTGAGTATAGTTGCTCTTTAGTATGTTAGCTCTATGCATGGGCGAATCCATCCACCCTTTTACAAGTTTTTCGGCCAACGACCGATAGCTAAAAAATAGAATAGGTTTGTTGGATACAGCAGATTTGAAAAAGCCACACTGCGATGGTGGGTAATAAGCTCCACCCTTGAAGTTTAAAATACTATGGTCGTATATATTTTCACCAACATAACTTTCGTTCAATCCTGCCTTTTTTACTCTGTCGGAAACACTATATTTACCCGGCACCCTGCTTGTATGAGCAAAGAAATTATAGTCAACCATATCTTTTGAATGCCCTTGTGCACTCATTTCAAGTTTAGGATGATGTTTTAATGGCTTTAAACCATATTTAACTCTTAGCCTATTGGTCTCAAAAAAAACAGCTGCATTTAAAAGTGCATAATCAACACTGCTGGGATTTATGGTATCGGAGAAATAACGATACGATGTATAATTTGTATGGTCGTACTTATTATAAAGAATTTCACCCCAAGCCGAAGTTTGACCAAACCCATAATGAAAGGCATTAATTAGTAGCAATAAGAAAATTATCTTCTTCATAACTTATTTCTTTTTGCCCTGCGCAGGGCACGTTTTTGTTTGCGGGCTTCGCGTTTGCTTATCCGTTGCTCTGTTTTTGACTTATGCTTGTTCATTTTTTTTCGTTCACCCTCTACCTTATCCATAAAATCGTTATCGAGTAGTTTTGAGATGCTAACCTGCAGGCTTTCTTTCAATTCCATTTCGATGCTTATACTTTTATGCTCATCCGTTTCGATAGTCGCCACACATTTTTCAGGCACGAGATAAGCTCCGTTCTTGTAATAATTATGGTAACTAATACACACATTTTTCAGAGATGCATCGTTCGAAGTTTTTTCGCTTATTGTTGCTGTAAATAAACCCGGCAAGCCTGTTTCTACGTCAAACTCCATTTTGCCATGCCCCTCGATGAATTTGTCGTGCAATTTTAAATAAGCACAATCGATACACTTTGCAGCATTAGGTGCTGTATTGTTCCATTCGACGTTATAACTATTGATAAAGGCAGCAGGATACCAAACCATTTGTGCCATATACTTGAGCAAGCATAAATCGGTTACTGTTTCGGGGTTTAGTGTGACATTTTTAAGCAAGTTGCGACCAAATACCCGGGCCGAGAAGCTCCCTCTGCCATGCAATTCAGAATTGGATACAATAAGCGGGAAACTTTTACCCGTGGCCTCGTAAATGGGATCGACAGCCGAAACATGGTCGCTCACCCGAAAGCCTTTTTTGAAACGAATGTTGAAATCCGACGACTGAACCTGCCCCTTGTAGTCGAAAAATAACTCGGTAACACGCTCATTACCGACCATGCCACTCGCTATGGCATAACGCTTTACCGGTGCGGGAAGGTTTTGTATTTCGCTATACTGCATATGCGTATAATAAACCCGATCGCCAACCCGTATTTCGTCCCAATCGACCAGCTCATAATCGTAAAAAAGAGCGTTGTAGGTTTTGGGGGTGCACGCGGTGAAGAGGAAAAAAATCATCATTCCCAAACAATATTTAGCGTAGCTGTTGTTTTTTATTTTTGCATTCATAATTTGTTGTTTTTAAAAACTATCCTATGCCACTAATTGCCCAATGTTTATATTAGCTGCAATACTTTTCTGGTCGGTATTAAACGATGTGTTTACAATATGGAAAACCTGAGAAATAGTTTCTTTTCGGTTAATTGCCTTATCATTATTCTTATTTGATAACAAAGCTTTTGACAAGCTTATAGCAGACTGGTCAATAAGAAAGTCACGACTATAAATCTGATTATGAAACTCTATCGAATCAAGTAATTCTTTCGTCTTAATGCTGAAGAATTTTAACTGGTTAATGAACTTGTATTTGTAGCCAATACCAATTTCAGCACGTACAACAATCTCCTTTACAATACGCAGCTCAATGTAATAGTTGTTACCTGCTACTGATTGGTAACTCACACTATTAAAAGAGTTTGTTTCATCGCAATAATTATACTGAGGATGTGAAGCAATTTGTTTATATAAATTAATCGATTCCATAATTTTGATTTTTTAATGTTTATGTATTTATCTGCGATTGGGCTAAAAGGTAAACAAGCAACTGTACTTTTTTTAAAATGGAAGATCATCGGCAGTATCATAGTCGGACGAATTTGTAGATTCTTCTTCTTCGTTTTGCATTGACACATAATTAGGATCGTGACAATGACCACAAGGATTAAATCCCAATCTTTCTAATAATTTCCCATCAAAAGATAAATCCGGATTGTACTTTACTCTATACCATTCTCTAAGATGTTCGTCAGTTGGAGCCTTTATTTCATATTCATACTCACGAAGTATTTCTTTTACTTCTTTATCAGAATATCCGGTTTCATTTCGCAAAATTGGATCACTTCTTTTACCCAGATATGCGTACTTGGAAAGATGTTTTAGTATTGCAGTGTGTTTTGGCGATTGGTAATAATAATGAGCAGATTCTTTCAAAAATAGGTCAATGTTTTCTTCCAATTCATTCAGCTTTAGATTTTCGATGCTAAAAGTACCTGAGTTGTTTTTTTTATATATTTCCGGTATCTCTGTTAACCTGAACCTTAACCTACACCTCTCCAAAAAAATCTCGTTTTTTATTTCATCATCCTCATCTAGCAGATGTACAATTCCCTTGAACCATTCACGGTATTTTTCAATTACAGCATCTCCACGTTCAATTATTTCATCGGGAATTATATAGTTCTTGAAATTTGCTTTTAGTCTTGGGCAATCATTGTCTTTGTGGTATGCCGGCGTCGCACTGGAAAGAACAAACAAACTGTCTTCTCGGGGACGTATAATTGAGTAATAATCATTGTAAAACAACCCAGGATTCTCCATTAACGATTTAAATGCTAATAGGTTTTGCTTTTCGTAACGATTAAAGAAATAGATAGGTTTTTTATAAATACTTCCCTCAAGATTACAATTTTTGAAATCAATCTTTTGGATAATTCTTTTTGCATTCGACCGGGTAATGTAAACCATAATATTCAAGTTTTGATTAATAATCTATTGTTTCCCATTAATCGGTCATCGCATCAAAACGTAAACACATTTTGGTTTAAATTTTAAATAATTGCTTACTTTTATGATAGAATTTCCTATAACCATCAGGCTTAAACGACTAAAAAACAGTAGCAAAACACCTTGACAATTAATTATGCACTATCTATTTACTACAATTACAATTCTATTGCTCACATTGCAGATTTTATTTGCATCTGAAAAAAGGGCACTGGTTGTAGCTGTTGGAAATTATCACGAGCATAGTGGCTGGTCGAAGCTTAGTGCACAGAACGATGCTGATTTAATGTTTGCATTATTGGAGAAGCAAGGATTTAAGCCAAAAAACATTGCTATTCTTCAAGATGACAATGCCACCAAAAAAGGGATTTTGAAAGCGTTAAAAGATTTGATTTCACAAACACAAATGGGAGATATTATTTTATTCCATTTTTCAGGACACGGGCAACAAATCACCGATTTAAATGGAGACGAACTGGATGGTTACGACGAGGCTATCATCCCTTATGATGCCTACCTTAAGCCAATGTCGCATTACAAGGGCGAAAATCACATTATTGACGATGAATTAAATATCTACTTACACAAATTGAGGAAAAAGACAGGTCCAAACGGCGATGTGCTTTTTATTTTAGATGCATGCCACAGCGGAACAGCTACCCGAAATACAAACCATGTAGAAGGTTATAGAGGAACGCCATTGAGATTCGAATTAGAAAAAAACAGCATCCAAACTCAAAAAATTGAGCAGCAAGGATATGATGAACAAACAATAAACAGCCCCAACTTATCGCCCTATGTCGTTATTAGTGCCTCGGGACAAAACCAGCTCAATAAAGAAATAACAGATGAACAAGGAAATGCTTATGGCTCCTTATCTTTTGCATTATCAAGAACTTTATCAACTACAAACCAAAAAATTAGCTATCAGGCACTTTTCGACAATATCCGAAACGAAATGTGCATTGCATTCAGAGGCAAGCATTTTCAAACACCACAAATTGAAGGCAATACCAGGCGTTTGATTTTTGCAGGATTGCAAACAACCATTCCCCCCTACTTTAGTGTACTTGAGCAGGTAAATTCAAAGAAGATAATAATCAACGGTGGTTCTTTGAGCGGTTTAACCGAAGGGAGCTTAATTGATTTCTACCCGGTTGGCACCACTCAACAAAATAACCAAACATCAATCGCAAAAGGAATTATTTCGCGGGTTGGATTATCAAAAAGCGAAGTGAAGTTTGACACTGCTGTTGAAAATATTTTGGGAACATGGGGCTTTTTAAAACAACTGAACAATCCGGAAAATTACGAATCAGTTTCCGAAATGCGTGCTGATGTGCTGCGGAAAGCAAAATCAAGTGCACCAAATATTCAGGTTGAAATTGAATTGATTCTGTTAAATTCAAACAAGAAAAGAACATCAAAAACATTCAAAACAGGAGAACAGTTTCAAATTAAAGCGATAAACAAAGGTTCTCAAAAAGCTTTTTTCCAGATAATTGGAATTCAACCTGATAATGAAATCCTATTAATTACCGATTTAAGCATTCTGTCGCCAAATGATTTTATGATTGATGCCGGAGATACAATACTTATTGATGCCTTTACGCTGACCGCCTGTAAGCCCGCCGGATTAGAAATGTATAAAGTAGTTGCTTCAAAAGAACAACTCGATTTATCGCCAATAAAAACAATGCAAAATTCGCAGAAAAGATTTGCCAATTTACCCGAATTTGAACAATTGCTTAACGACTTGTTTGTTCATGACCGAAGTGCCAAAACTTTCCGGTTCGAAAACGACATTAATATTTTTAATTATACCTTTACTGTACTTGAAAAATAATCGGGATGAACGACAATGACTATCTGCCACGAATAAAAAATAACGATACAAAAGTTATTGGAGAGCTCTACAAACTTTACCGGGATGATTTTATCCGATTCGTCAAATCGCGTTTCTTTACGTTAGATTCCGAACGAATTGAAGATGCCTACGCCGAAGCTTTTCATGCTTTGTACCGAAATGTACAAAATGGCAAACTGGTAAAATTAACCGGAACCTTAAAGACCTATCTTTTTCAAATAGGCTTATTTAAAGCAATTGATGAAATAAACCGAAAGAAAAAACTTTTGGGCGAAGAACTGATTGACTACAAACCCACTGAAGAGATGCTTCAGCTTGATTATTTTGAGGAAGACGACGAGGAGATTATAAAAATAAGGGAACTGAACGAAACCGTAGGTCAAATGAAAGAACCTTGTTCAACCCTACTACGCTTGTTTTGGTTTGAACGCAAACGAGATTCCGAAATATTGCCATTAACTTCCTTCGCATCGGTTGATGTAGTTAAAGTGAAACGTTCGCGTTGCATGAAAAAACTAAAAGAGGACTATTTGCAAAAACTGGTTCGTTTAAAAATTATTTCAGAAGAAAAACAACTTCAACTCTTAGCCTGATGGATACAAATTATCACGACATAATAGAAAAATACCTGCTCGGCAAGTTGGATGAAACCGAAAAAGCTGAATTTGAAAAGCAAATTGCCACCGATGATTTATTAAAAGAACAACTGAATATCCAACGTGAAATTCAAAATCAGATTAGCAGCCGTGCTTTTGTAAATACCCAAATACAAAGCGCCAGGGGCGAAACCGAAGAAGCTAAGTCGGAATTGGATGATGCTGCAATCCAACAAATCCGGAGTCGTGCCTTTGTTGATAAGCAAATAGAAAGTGCTAAAGCTACAAACAAGAAAAACAAAATCGTAAAGATAGTACGGATAGCAATGGCTATAGCCGCCGTCTTTATTGGGCTTGTGTTTATTCATAATTTTGCACAAAACCGGCAAATGGAAAATTTATTTGCCGAAAACTTCGATACTGAAAGCATTCAATTATTTGAAAATGGAACATACAGGGGAGCCTACGACGAAGAAAATCCTAACCCACTTTTAAACAAAGCAACAACAGCTTACGAAAATGAAAACTACACTGAGGCAGAAGAAACCTTTATTCAAATCACTCAAAAATACCCCGATAATAATGATTATAAATTCTATCTGGCAATAACACAGCTGCACAACAATAAAACAAAAAAATCAATCAATACCTTTTCAGCATTATTCCAACTCGATAACGATTTTGCTTATTACGAAGAAACACGATGGTAT
>JAQIDF010000488.1 GCA_027858145.1 Prolixibacteraceae bacterium
ATTGATGATATTCCCGATGTGGATAAAGAAATTCGAAATGAACTAATCAAACGACATGAAAAAAATGGTATTGAAGAACTTCGGTTAGAATTAAAAAAAATTGATCCTGAATACTACGCGAAAGCTGACCTGAAAAATCATAAACGCATATTACACGCCCTTGAGATTTTTTACTCATCGGGTAAAAAATATTCTTCATTACTCACAAATCCAAAAAAGAAAAGGGATTTCAACATCATAAAAATAGGCCTCAATACCAACCGGCAAATTTTACACGAACGAATAAACAAGCGGGTTGACATAATGATTAACAAGGGATTAACAGAAGAGGCCCGGTCATTACATCAACATAAAGAATTAAACTCATTAAATACGGTTGGTTATAAAGAGTTATTTCAGTATTTTGACGGTGTTATCTCATATGATAATGCGATTGAACTCATAAAACGCAACAGCCGACGATACGCTCGCAGGCAAATAACCTGGTTCAGAAAAGATAAAGAAACAAACTGGTTTGAACCTGATGATAAAGAAAATATTATAACCTTTATTGAAGGGGAAATTAATAAAACTCATTCGTGAAATATTTTTTTAATATGGATTTTTCAATTATTGTACCTCTTTATAATCGTCCCGACGAAATTGATGAGTTGTTAGACAGTTTAACAAAACAGACCCACAAATATTTTGAGGTAATTATTGTTGAAGACGGTTCAACAATGAAAGCTGATGGTATTATCAACAAATACAAATCGGTTCTTACCATACAATATTTTTATAAAGAAAACGAAGGACCCGGCTTAACACGAAATTATGGTGCCCAATTTGCCAACGGAAAATACTTGATATTTTTTGATTCAGATTGCATTGTTCCTAAAGACTACATGCAAACTGTGGCCAATTATCTTACAACACATGATGCTGATTTTTTTGGAGGACCCGATCGTGCCAATAAGAATTTTACTCCCATACAAAAAGCTATAAATTATTCTATGACATCATTCTTCACAACCGGTGGCATAAGAGGGGGGAAAAACCAACTTGAAAAGTTTCATCCGCGTTCGTTTAACCTCGGCGTAAAAAAATCGGCTTTTAACAGTATTAAAGGATTTTCGGAGCTACGGTTTGGTGAAGACATCGACTTAAGCATACGCTTATTTAACAAAGGCTATAAATCGGCATTGATAAACGATGCCTGGGTATATCATAAGAGAAGGACCGATTTCAAAAAGTTTTTCAGGCAAATTTATAATTCAGGTATTGCACGTATTAACTTATTTAAGCTTCACCCGGAATCACTTAAAGTTGTACATTTTTTTCCTTCGGCATTTACAGTTGGGATTGGTCTGCTCGTACTTCTGTCATTTTTCAATATATGGTTTATAACTCCAATTGTCGTCTATATTTTAGTTCTTTTTATTGATTCAACAATAAGAAATTCAAGTTTAGAAATTGGATTATTCTCAGTTATCGCATCTTTCATTCAGCTTATCAGTTATGGATTAGGATTTATTGAATCGTTTATAAAAAGAGTATTATTAAAAAAAGTAGCGTTTACGGCCTTCCTGAAAAACTTCTACGATTAAATCATAATTTTTGAAAACTATATTTGTAGTGATAACCTTTGAACTTCAAAGATTTTCAACTATTATTGTTATTAAAAATAATAGATGTCGCCACACACGAAACTTGAAGAAAGATTGATAAACGAAGCATACGACGATATGATAAAATCGTCGGTTCACCATCTTAGTGACGAAAATCTGGCACAAATAAAAAAAGCATTCAACTTTGCCAATAGTGCACATGCCGGCGTTCGTCGTAAATCAGGCGAACCGTATATTCTTCATCCTCTTTCGGTTGCAACCATTGTTACTCGTGAGATGGGACTTGGCACAAAAGCCATCGTATCTTCTATTTTACACGATGTGGTAGAAGATACCGACTATACCCTCGAAGACATTGGAAGCATGTTTGGCACCAAAATAGCCAGCATTGTTGACGGCCTTACTAAGCTTGAAGGCGAGTTTGACTTTAAACAAGCTGCCAATTTTCGTAAAATGCTGCTAACCTTATCAGATGACGTACGCGTTATTTTAATCAAAATTGCCGACCGCTTGCACAACATGCGCACGCTCGACTCGATGGCCCCCAATAAACAACTAAAAATTTCTGGCGAAACACTGTACATTTATGCACCACTTGCTCACCGTCTCGGGCTTTATGCCATAAAAACCGAGCTCGAAGACCTGAGCTTAAAATACAAATATCCCGATCAGTATAACGAAATATCGCTACAACTCCGCGATAAAGAAGAACATAGAAAATACTTAGTAGAAAAGTTTATTCAGCCTATAAAAAAGAAACTCGAACAAGAGAATCTGAATGTAACCATTAAAGGGCGCCAAAAGTCGATTTATTCAATTTGGAAAAAAATGCAGGTCAAAAAAGTATCATTTGATGAAGTATATGATTTGCAGGCCATACGCATTGTTTTCAAAACCACCCCCCAAATGGACGAACGAAGAAAATGCTGGGAAATTTTCTCTATCATTACTTCGATTTACAACTATAAACAAGACCGCATACGCGATTGGGTTACCATGCCGAAAGCCAATGGTTACGAGGCTTTACACGTAACAGTGATGGGGCCTGAAGGTAAATGGGTGGAAGTTCAGATACGTAGTGAGCGAATGGATGAGATTGCAGAGCGGGGCTTCGCAGCACACTGGAAGTATAAAGAAAACAAGGCGACAATAGCTGAAAATGAACTTGATAAATGGATAGAGCGAATTAAAGAAACCCTTCAAAATCCTGAATCAGATGCTTTAGAGTTTCTCGATGACTTCAAACTAAATCTTTTCAGCTCAGAAATTGTTGTATTCACGCCAAAAGGTGACATGAAAACACTCCCCAAGAGGTCAACTGTGATCGACTTTGCATACGAAATACACACCGACCTGGGAAACAAATGTATTGGTGCCAAAATCAACCATCAACTTGTACCAATAAGTCACGAACTAAAAAGCGGAGACCAAATAGAAATACTAACCTCGGAAAAACAAAAACCCCAGTCTCAATGGTTTAATATTGCATACACTGCAAAAGCCAAGCAAAAAATTAAAGATATGTTTAAGCTGGAACACAAAAAACATATCGATAAAGGTAAAGCCCTGATTGTAGAAGAACTGAAAAAAATAAACCGCCACCCTTCAAACGAAACCATTAATACCTTGTTAGAACACTTCAACCTTGAATCGAAGATGCAAATGTATGCACAGGTTGGACTTGGATTAGTCAATCTTGAAGAAATTGACAATATATTCAAACCCCAGAAAGGTGAAAATAAGTTTGTAAAATACTGGCGATTAAGCTTAGGAAGAAAAAGAAAATCACAGAACAAACAAGAAGATCAGGGAAAGATTGACCGTAAAAAGCCATTTATACTAAGCGAAGAAAACATTGAAAAAATGTTTCACCTGGCAAAATGCTGCAACCCGATCCCGGGTGACGATGTTATTGGATACCTTAATGATGACAACAAAATAATTATTCATAAAAAATCGTGCCCACAAACGGTTGACTTGCTTACCAGCGAAGGCGACCGTATTGTGACAGCAAAATGGAAACAATTTAAAATGCTTTCCTACTTAACCCACATTACCGTGAGAGGTTTTGACCGAATTGGCATTGTATCCGAAATAACAGGCATTATATCAAAAGACAATAATATCAATATGCGCACTGTGCGCTTCGATACACATGACGGTGTTTTCAATGGTAATCTTGACCTCTACGTACATAACACCAAAGACCTTGAAAATATTATTTCTCAATTACAAAAAGTAAAAGGAATTGAGAGCGTTGAACGTATTGATGATGTATAAATACAATAGGTCGTTTGATTTTAGATAAAAGACTTGAAATATAAAAAAAAAACGTTTTATTAATAGCATCTCAAGCCTGAACATATCCCAAAAATCCTTGTTATAAATACAATTTTAATATCTTTGTTCTTATTTTGATTTAGTTTAAGTATGGATAACGAGGCGTTAAAAGACAAAGCAAAAGCATTATTCACTGAGTACCTGATAAATGAAGGTCACAGGAAAACACCTGAGCGTTACGCGATACTCGAAGAAGTATATTCACGTAGCGGCCATTTCGACATTGAATCGCTGTATATTTCGATGAAAAACAAGAAATACAGGGTGAGCCGGGCTACCATCTATAATACCATCGACCTTCTTTTGGACTCAAAGCTTATTGTTAAACACCAATTTGGTAAAAACATAGCCCAATACGAAAAAACTTACGCCGACGAGGTACATGACCATTTGATTGACATTAACACCGGTACGGTAAAAGAGTTTTTCGACCCACGCATCAGGCAAATTATTGAGGATGCCTGCAAAGAACACAATTTTAAACTTTCGCATCACACTTTGTATATATACGGTGAGAAAATTAAATAAACAACAAATCATCAATCACATTCATTTTTTCTTGTAACGAAGCAATATGTTTTGTACTTTTGATTGCCAAAATCAACAAGTTTACTGGCAGTTATATTTATTAGAAGTTGATACAAAACTAACTGCCCGCAACGATTTCAGGCACGGTTTATTCCTTAACAGACGGAATAAGCCGATTTTTATGTTTACAAGATAAATCCCATAATGATGAAAGTAGATGTATTGCTCGGCCTGCAATGGGGCGACGAAGGCAAAGGAAAAGTAGTTGACGTGCTCACCCCGCATTACGATGTTATTGCTCGATTTCAGGGCGGACCTAATGCCGGCCACACGCTCGAGTTCAACAACATAAAACAAGTTCTGCACACCATCCCTTCAGGTATTTTCCGTGAAAATAAAATGAATGTAATCGGCAATGGTGTTGTTCTTGACCCATCAGTTTTTAAAAAAGAAATTGAATCAATTTCCAAAGTAGGTATCAACCTCACTAAAAACTTGATCATATCAAAAAAAGCACATCTCATACTGCCAACACATCGTTTACTCGATGAAGCATCAGAGGCAGCAAAAGGTAAAACCAAGATTGGCTCAACCCTGAAAGGAATTGGCCCTACTTACCGCGATAAAATTGGCCGCGACGGTATTCGTGTAGGTGATTTGGTAGAGAATTTCGATGAAAAATACGAAAGATTAAAAACCTTTCACATTAAACAGCTTGAGAAGTTTTACAACTTCGACTACAAAGAAAAGCTGGAGGAATTCGAAAAAGAATGGTTTGAAGGCGTTGAAGAACTCAAAAAATTTGAATTGGTAAACACCGAACACTATATAAACAATGCCTTAAATAGCGATAAATCAATTATTGCCGAAGGTGCACAGGGCACAATGCTCGACATTGACTTTGGCTCATACCCATTCGTAACATCATCGAATACCGTTTGTGCGGGAGCTTGTACCGGTTTAGGTATCGCCCCACAAAAAATTGGCAAAGTATTCGGTATATTCAAAGCTTATTGCACACGTGTTGGCATGGGGCCTTTCCCAACCGAACTATTCGATAAGGATGGTCAGGATCTGCGCGATGTAGGCAACGAGTATGGCTCAACAACAGGGCGTCCGCGACGCTGTGGCTGGATTGATCTCGTGGCTCTGAAGTACTCTATCATGATTAACGGGGTAACCGATCTGATTATGATGAAGGCTGATGTGCTCGACAAATTTGACACCATAAAAGTAGCTACAGCTTACAAAATAAATGGCGAAACAACCACTGAGTTTCCTTACGATTTGTCGGGGGTAGAGATTGAACCGGTTTACGAAGAACTTCCAGGCTGGAATGCACCATTAACGGGAATTACATCGGAAGATGATTTTCCGGAAGCATTAAAAAATTACATCAAATTTCTTGAAAAAGAAACCGGCGTGCCAATTACAATTGTATCGGTTGGCCCTAACCGAAACCAAACGATTATCAGAAAATAATATAGATTTTATACCTCCAAAAGCCTCACATTTCAGTGGGGCTTTTTGTTTTACAATAAATATAATGCGGCAGCCTTTTTTTTCTGATAAACAATACCTAATTTTAACAGGTTCAAATTTAAAACCGGGATAAAATGGAAATCAAAAGGCCTACTCTTGTTTTAAATAAAACTATTTGCCTCCAAAACATTGAGCTAATGGCCGATAAAGCACAACGGCACAAGCTGCATTTTCGACCTCATTTCAAAACGCATCAATCCATTGAAATAGGTCGATGGTTTCGAAATTTCGGTGTTGAACAAATTACTGTTTCATCGGTAACCATGGCACAATATTTTGCCTCCGACGGGTGGAAGGATATTACCATTGCATTTCCATTTAACATCCATGAAATAGATGAATTAAATTCGCTTTCAGCTACCACAAAAATTAATATTGTAGTTGACAATCCTATAACAATCAATCTAATTAAGGACAAGATTGAAAACCACCTGGATGTATTTATTAAAGTATCGACAGGTTACAACAGGGTAGGAATCTCAAGTTCTTCATATGCTCAAATAGAAAATCTTCTTTCTGTCATTAACGAACACCCTAAACTTACATTCAAAGGTTTTATATCACATGCCGGCCATGCATACGAAGCAAATTCAAGGAATGATATTCAGAACATACATTTTGATGCGGTACTGAAATTAAACCGCCTGAAAAATTATTTTAAACGCCGGCATCCAGACCTTGAACTTTCAATTGGAGACACACCTTCATGCTCAATTTCAGAATATTTTAAAGGAATAGATGAAATACGGCCCGGTAATTTTATTTTTAACGATTTGGTGCAAAATAATCTGGGTGTATGTAACATTGATGATATTGCGGTAAGAATGCTCTGCCCGGTAATTTCAAAACAACAAAACCGTAACGAAATTGTGATTTACGGAGGTGCCATTCACTTATCAAAAGATTATATCCAAAACATCGATGGCAAACCACTTTTCGGACGCATTATCGTAAATGCAGATGGTGAAAAAAAACTTCTTAATCCCAAAAACTACCTGGTTCGATTATCGCAGGAACACGGCATTATCCGACTCTCCAACAAAATGTTTAAGCAAATTGAAATTGGCGATATCGTTGAGGTTTTACCGGTCCATTCGTGCCTTACGGCAAAATGCATGGGCAGTTATATCACCCA
>JAQIDF010000493.1 GCA_027858145.1 Prolixibacteraceae bacterium
TGCTTTCGGAGCCGGTCTTATGGCCATGGGCATTAATAAAGGCGACCGTCTTGCACTGCAGGCCGAGGGGCGCACCGATTGGATTGTTGCTGAACTGGGTATGCTTTATGCCGGTGCCATTAATGTACCGTTATCGGTAAAACTTGAAGCTGGCAACGATGTGTCGTTTCGTGTTAAACACTCGGGGGCACGTATGATTATTGTTTCATGGACACAGGCCGACAAAGCAGAGTCAATTTTTGACCAATGCGATAAACTTGAAAAAATAATTTATTTTGATGAAATTAAAGAACCGGCCGACCACCGTTTATCTTTTCAGTCGATAAAAGATCAGGGGCGTAAGTACCTGACCAATCCAAAAAATAAAGAAGCTTTTGAATCAATCTGGAAAAACATACAACCCGACGACCTGGCCAATATTTCGTACACATCGGGCACAACAGCCGACCCAAAAGGGATAATGCTCTCGCACGAAAACTTTACCGTTAATACCATCCAGGGAAACACCCTGATGAAAATCGATTCCAGTTTCAAAACCCTGACCATACTGCCCTGGGACCATTCTTTTGCACATACTGCATGTTTGTATTGTTTTATGTACAACGGTGCCAGTGTTGCCTGCCAGGAAATAGGCAGAACCCCAATAGAAACACTGAAAAACATTCCCAAAAATATTAAAGAAATTGAACCAGACCTGATGATGAGCGTACCGGCCATATCAAAATCGTTCCGCAAAAACATTGAAGGTGGAATACGCACTAAAGGTTCTACGGCCGAGAAACTTTTCAAACAGGGCTTAAAAGTTGCCTACAAATACAACGGCAACGGGTTTAACCGCGGGAAAGGCTTCAGAGCCTTGCTTAAACCAGCTTATGCTTTTTATGACAAACTCATTTTCAGCAAAATACGCTATAATTTTGGCAGCAACCTTAAGTTTTTCATCGGTGGAGGTGCATTGCTCGACACCGAATTGCAACGCTTTTTTGCAGCCATTGGCATACCGGTAATGCAAGGATACGGCCTGAGCGAAGCTTCACCGGTTATTTCATCAAACGCGCTTCACGCGTATAAATTTGGTTCATCGGGAAGGCTAGTTAAATACCTTGACCTGAAAATTTGTGACGAAGAAGGCAATGAAATCCCTAGTGACCAAAAAGGCGAAATGGTAATTAAAGGTGGCAATGTAATGAAAGGCTACTGGAAAAACGAAGTAGCCACTAAAGAAACCATTAAAGATGGCTGGCTTTATACGGGCGATATGGGCTACCTTGACAAAGATGGCTTTTTGGTAGTACTGGGCCGTTTTAAAAGCTTGCTAATTTCAAGCGATGGTGAAAAATACAGTCCCGAGGGCATTGAGGAATCGCTGGTTGACCAGTCGCCATACATCGACCAGGCCATGCTATACAACAATCAAAGTCCATATACATCGGCGATGATCGTCCCCAACATGCAGGCCATAAACCGCTACCTTGACCGAAATGGAATAAAACCGGGTTCAGATGCAGGTAACCGTACAACCATCGAGCTTATTCAAAATGAAATTAATGAATACCGAAAAGGCGGAAAATACGAAGGAATGTTTACCGAACGCTGGCTGCCAACAACGTTTGTAATTCTACCCGAATCGTTCAATGAACAAAACAAGCTGCTTAACTCAACCATGAAAATGGTTCGCGGTAAAATAACCGAATACTTTGCCAGAGAGCTTGATTTCTTATACACGCCCGAAGCAAAAAACATTTACAACGAAATGAATATCAGCGCGGTTGTTAAATGGAACACTAAAAACAGTTAAAAATGAGCAAAAAGCACAAGTGGCTTTACTACACGGCCATTGTAACCGGCATATTGGTTTTTACATATTTTGTTGGGCCAATTCCCGACTACGAGCCGGTAACCAACAATTTACCGACAATAGAACTCAGCACTGCAACCGTCGAAAAGTATGTAGAAGATAAAGAGGCAGAATTTGATATACGTCCCGACAACGAAGCCCGTATTGTTTGGGCAAACGACTCACTGAAAAACAAAACCAACTGGTGTGTACTTTACCTTCACGGGTTTAGTGCCAGCTGGTACGAGGGACATCCCGTACACACCAACATAGGAAATGAAATAGATGCCAATGTATACCTGAGCCGCCTGCACGACCATGGCATCGATAAAAAAGATGCTCTGATTGACATGCAGCCCGGTAAATTATACGAATCAGCAAAAGAAGCCCTGCTCATTGCCAGGGCTCTTGGCGACAGCATCATCATTGTCAGCACATCAACCGGTGGAACCTTATCGTTACAACTTGCAGCCGACTTCCCCGAAATGGTTGATATGCTCGTACTGTTATCGCCCAACGTTGCAATCAACGATCCGGCAGCTTTCCTGCTTGCTGCTCCATGGGGACTTCAAATTGCCCGTTTATCAGATGGGGGTAGTAAATTTCGCGATTTAGGCACCGCTCCCGAAGTAGAAGAGAAATACTGGTACCAGCAATACCGCTGGGAAGCCACCGTTTTTCTGAAACAACTGGTTGACATTACGATGAATAAATCAACTTTTGAAAAAGTCACCCAACCGGTTTTTCTGGGTTACTACTACAAAAACGATGACGAGCAAGACCCGGTGGTACGGGTCGATGCCATGATTGAAATGTTTGAACAACTGGGAACCCCGGAAGAGAACAAAGTTAAAGTTGCCTTCCCAAATGCCGGCCGACATGTTATCGGATGCCAATCAACATCAAATTCATATCAAAAAGTAGAAACTGAAATTATAAAATTTGTAAATAAGCAAATAAAACCGTAGATTATTCAACAAACCTGTTGTCTTTTTTAATAACAACACACTATGAACACACCTAAAAAGATACTGGTTGTTGATGATGACATTATTGTAGTTGACCTGCTTACCGATTACTTAAATGAACAAGAATACGAAGTATTAGGTGCATTTAACGGTGAACAGGCTATTGATATT
>JAQIDF010000449.1 GCA_027858145.1 Prolixibacteraceae bacterium
CCAATGCAGGCAAGCGGAAGCTTGTTGGCCACTACTTTCGACGGTACTAATGCCGCTTTTACATGGCAAATGTATATTCCGGGAAGCGATAATTTTGAATCCTTTTCACCTACATTAATTGAAGATTCGCTTAGTTCAGAAATACGTAATCTTGAAGACGGGTTATACCGTGTGCGCATCACAACTGAAGATTTAACCGGTGGATGGCAGGAAGCATGGGTGTTAAATAATTGGATACAGGTAACTGAAGCATTTATACCCGATTCAACTTCTACCTGCACTAATTTTGAGATAAAAGCCGATTTTGATTTTGCACCGCTCGAAGTAAATAGCCCTACACAGGGAACAATTTCGTTGCGCAACCAGGAAAAAGAAAAATTTTTTGTGGAATGGGACAAAGATGGTGAACTTATACGCCGGCAACTCAGCCCTGATGTTATGACTCCGGTTGCTTCAGACACACCCGTTCGATATAATTTATATATCGAAGATGATTTTGGTTGTTGGGTAGAAGATTTTGTAGATTATGTGTCAAAAGTGCCTGAATCGGCATTTGAAGCTAACCCGATGGAAGGCGAGGCTGTATTGAATGTTGAATTTGCAAACAACTCGATTAATTACGATTCTACTTATTGGTTTTTCTACAAAGATGATTACCTGATATCCCGTGAATACCAGCAAAACGGTGGTGAGACGGTCGATAGTATTAATTTTGTTTTGTATGAAGAACAACCTGTACACGAGTATAAAAATTCGGGTGAGTACCGCGTGAAACTGGTAACGGTAAAAGAAAATGAGACCGGAAATTGTCATGATACACTTTACATGGAGCCTGGAACTTTTATAAATGTATTACCGTCGTTAATCGAAGTTCCTAATTTTTTTACACCTAACCGAGATAATATGAACGATGAGTTTGTTGTTAAAACTCAATCGTTGAAAAGTTTGAATGTTACCATTTTTAACCGCTGGGGCGGGCAGGTACATTCGTGGAAAAACAATAACATCGTTTCGAGTGATGATACCTATGATAGCGAGGCAGTCTGGGATGGAAGGATAGGCAGTCGCCTGGCATCACCTGGGGTGTATTATTATGTAATAAAATACGAAGGTCGTGATATTGATGAGGAAGATGAAAAGGGGCGTCCGGTAGAAGGTACTAAAACAGGTTTTATTCATTTGTTTAGAGAAAAGCAATAAAATAAAAAGGGTGAAATCGTAAAGACTTCACCCTTAATTTGATCAGAATCGATCTGTCTCTTCTCTTCTTTCCCCTTAAATCTTTCAATCAAGTTCTGATCATCTAACTTCAACCTAATCTAAACTAAACCCTAAATAAAAATCACAATCAATTACAAGCAATCAGTGTGCCAAAGATATAAAACATTGTATGTTAGGCGTATGAGGTTTCGGGTGAGTTTGTTTTAGTTTCATTTTGGGACAAAAAGATCAATTTTGGGAAAAGGTTCATATTATTTTTGTATCTTTTTGGCTTACAAGCTTAAACCAAAATATCTTATGGCCTCTAATAATACTTACAAAATATTTGTAGTTGACGATGAGTCGCTTTTTCGGAAAATACTATGTAAAACGCTTCAGGTAAATAAGCAGTATGAAGTTGTGCCAATAGGTTCGGGAACTGAATGTTTGAAACGACTTGATGAAAATCCCGACATCATTTCGCTCGATTATCGCTTGCCTGATATCAACGGTCGTATGATTTTGGAGGAAATAATGAAAAGAAAATTTCCTCCGCATGTCATAATTGTTTCAGGGCAGAATGATATAGGCATAGCCATCGAATTGTTAAAAATGGGTGCTTACGATTATATTGTAAAGGGGGCAGATACGCGTGAAAAACTTTCCATAACCATTGAAAAAATTATTGATAAAATTGAATTAAAAAAGGAAAATGAAAATTTGCGTGAAGCTGTGGCTGACCGTTATAGCTTCAGAAAACTGATAAAGGGAAGCAGTAAACCCCTTGAACGTGTTTTTTCCTTGATGGATAAAGCAATTCGAACCAATATAAATGTATCGGTTTATGGCGAAACCGGCACTGGCAAGGAGTTAGTGGCTAAGGGAATACATTACAATTCAGACCGTAACAAGATGCCGTTTGTACCCGTTACTGTCTCATCAATCCCGGAAACACTTATCGAAAGCGAACTTTTTGGTTATGAGAAGGGCGCTTTTACCGGTGCCGATACAGCAAATGCAGGCAAAATAGAGATGGCCCACGGAGGAACTCTATTCCTTGATGAGATTGCAGAAATGAATTTGAATGTTCAGGCCAAATTATTAAGGGTTTTGCAGGAGCGTGAAGTTACCAGAATAGGTAGTCATAAACCGTTTAAATTTGATGTGCGTTTGATTATTGCCACACACCGCAATATAAAAGAAGAGGTTGAGAAAGGAAACTTCAGGGAGGATTTATATTATCGTTTGCTCGGCTTAACCATCGATTTACCACCACTAAGACAAAGAGACAGTGATGTTATTGTTTTGGCTCAGAATTTTATTGATATTTTTTGTGATGAGAATGAAATGCCACGGAAACATTTATCGGACGATGCCATGAACATGTTACGCGAGTATTCGTTTCCCGGAAACGTGCGTGAATTAAAAGCCTTGATGGAGCTTGCCTGCGTGTTAACCGATGATAATATAATTGGTGAAAAGCACATAAATATTTCACCGGGAAGTATTAGCAGAAACTTGCTGGGGAAGGAAAAAACGATGCAAGAGTATAACGAAGATATTATTCGCTATTTTGTGGATAAATACGATAATGTTCGTGAAGCTGCAATTCGTCTCGATGTGGGAAAATCAACTATATATCGTTATCTGAAAAAATCTTAAAAACCTAAATGAGGAAATACTTGTGTGCCTTTGGTTTTAAAATCATAACGGAGCATAATCTCAAATGTGCCATCGTTAAATTCTTTTAACCTTGTGTGCGTGTAATCGT
>JAQIDF010000092.1 GCA_027858145.1 Prolixibacteraceae bacterium
TGGCAAGGATTCAGGACACCACCGGGGTCAGAGACCAGGGCATGTTCTCAAAGGGGTAGTCTGGGAACTCGGGAGACCCGAATGTCTCCTTAAATATAAAACGGTCGGGAGGTTACCGAAATATTTAAAACTCCTTGTTGCGAGCCTTCGCTTCGGTCAGGATCGCAACGTGTCTAAATTAACCGGAGCATTTAAGGTACCGGGGGAGGATAGTGAAGAACGAACAAACCCGGGATGGACTTTCGGGAGTCTTAGTGGATCATAGTACCGATATCTTTGAATTTAAAGATGGGAAGGTGGGGAAGTGGCACCCAAATCGACCCACTGCAGGGAAGGTGAAGCAGGGTATAACGTATTGGTGAATGGAACTATGGGAGATACATTGAGATCACAAACCATATCAACGCAACTTCAGCAAATTGCACAACAGGCAGCTGATTATCCGGATTCAGTATTCACAACACTGGCTCACAAGATAGATATTCCTTTTCTAAGGGAGGCATACCGCCGAACAAAGAAAAAGGGTGCACCTGGAGTTGATAACATGACAGCGAAAGAGTACGCTGTAAATCTTGAAGCAAACCTAACAGACCTGCACAAACGCTTAAAAGAAGGGCGCTATTTTGCACCTCCAGTAAAACGTGTGTGGATTAAAAAGGAAAATGGAAAAGAAAGGCCTATTGGTATACCGGGCTTTGAGGATAAAATTGTTCAAAGGGCAGTTGAGATGTTGATCAGCCCGATATATGAACAAATATTTTATGATTTTTCCATGGGCTTCAGGAAAGGCCGCAGCCAGCACCAGGCAATCCATTATCTTCGTGAACAGTGCAGAATCCGAAATACTAACTGGATAATAAGCGCGGATATTACAGGATTATTTGACAACATCAATAAAAAGATGTTGAAAGACTTAATCCGCCTGAGGGTAAACGATGGCGGAATAATCCGATTGATCGGAAAATGGTTAAATGCAGGTGTAATGGAGGACAATAGAACAACATATCCGGATAAGGGTACCCCGCAAGGCGGAGTAGTCTCCCCCGTTTTGAGTAATATCTTTCTGCATTATGTTTTGGATGACTGGTTTGTAAAAGCAGTCATTCCACGGTTGAAGGGCAAATGTTTCATTATACGTTATGCCGATGACTTTATTATCGGATGCGAAACAGAAACAGATGCAAACAGGATCATGGATGTTCTGCCAAAAAGATTTGGCAGCTATGATCTGTCACTTCACCCGACAAAAACAGTGATTATACCATTTGGTAAGCCGTCTGCTTCCTTACGTAAGGATAAAAGAAACGGGAAGTTTGATTTTCTTGGATTCACATTTTATTGGGCCAGATCCCTTAAAGGGTATTGGATCATAAAGAAAAAAACGTCAGGAAAGCGGTTAAGACGGTTTATGAAGATGCTGTGGCAATGGACCCGTGCATATCGGCATGATCCAGCGTGGGATCAGCATATTACTTTGTGCAGCAAATTGCGTGGGTTCTATCAGTATTATGGTGTAAGAAACAACTATAAAGCACTGGAAACAGTGTTTGAGTATGCTGAGAAAGCCTGGCGCTACTGGCTGAGCAAAAGAAGTCAGAGAAGTACGGTTCGGATGAAGGATTTAAGGAAAAAATATCCTTTTCCCAAACCAAGAATCGTACACAATATATAATATTCGAAACGTCTAAAGGGGTAGCAAAGTTATGCGCCATACGGGGCGTCGCCTGTATGGTCGATGATCTGGTAAAAGGATCTGAGCCGAGGAACCGTATGAGGGAAATCTTCACGTACGGAACTGTGGGGGGGGCGCCGGGTAACCGGTGCTTCTACCCGGAACCGGATTTCACTGGTGATGTGCAGTGTTCGTGTTCAATGTTTTTAAGAAATAATCAATCAATATTTAAGGAGGATTACCAATGAATCTAATAAAAGTGTTAAGCAAGGTAAATCAAATTGAAAAAATATCTTTCTTGAAAATACTGGATAAATATAGTGAAGATAACAGAGAAAAAAATCCAAAGATTGATAAAATTTTATCCGATAGTGACAATGTCCTTAAAAAAGCTGAAGATTCCAATATTGTTCAGTTATTCAATTTGCTTAGAGATGAATACACAGGACATTTGAAGAATGGTATAAGGTTTAGCAATTTTCAAATTGAGTTAGTCGTTGAAATCTTTATTCGGGATGGAAATCAAATCATGTCTCGCGACTGGTTTGACAGGTTATACAAAAAATCATTGAAGAATCTCAATAGCCAGATCAAGTCGATAAGAACACAAATAGGAAATGACAAAGCAGACATATCATCAGAGAGAAAACGGGACTATATCATTTTTAAAAATTGTGTTGATACAGCCTATAATAATGATATAGAGCATAATCGGGAGCAACGATTGTCCTGGGAAGAAAAAACAATTCTTCATACATTGTCAAAAAGTCTTGATCTTTCTCGTGAAGAACAAAAAGCCATTACATACTCAATCATACCTCCTGAAAAATTTAATGTTGATGATGTCATTAATGAACTAAAAGAAACAGGGATTGTTTTTTTTAATCGTAAATCAAATACCATATTTGTCCCGGATGAAATAATTTATCTTCTAAGGAAAATTTTAGAAATAGAATTACCTTTTAAATATTTACGCAGGATATTGAAACATCTGAAAGATCCTGAAATAAATTTAATTTCTAAAAGGCACGGAATTGACAGAAAATTTTCAAGATTTGATAAAATAAAGGCCATATTGCACCAAGGTGTGAATGTCACGTCGCTAATTAGTAATGAGATATTTCAAGATAAAGTTAACAAAGGTGATAGGGCCAAAAGAATTCAAGAACTGATCACAAAAGACTTAGATATTTCTGTGCCAAAACTTGGCAGATCATTAGAAGAAAGAATTTATATCTTATTGGATTACTTCAGAAATCAGGAAAAAGAAGATTCAACATCACTCTCCAAAGATGGATTGACCAAATTAGTTGCACTGCTTGTTGAGTTCAAACCAGATTTGAACAAAATGGTAAAGGCTGAGTTTGAGCTTCAGGAAGATGAAGTAATGACGGCGGATCTTCTTTCTGATTATGGTATTGGCCCAAGAGATCTATTGTATCTTTTGTCAAAAATAGAGTTAGTTGAATTTTCAAAACAAAATAAAATAAACTCCAGAGGAAATAATGTATTAAACATTATCAATAGTTTTCGAAATATTCAGGATTTATATCTGGATAACTATGTGGAAATTGGTTGCCGTGATATAAATTCACTAAAGGATAAAGGGCTTGTTGTTAAAGAAAGCGAATTGGGTTCTCTTTATGAAAAACTTACCAAAGATCTATTCAAAAGACTGGGTTTCCATGTTGATGAAAAATTAAGATCAACTGTAAATAACGCCAGATCAAAGATGGATGTTCTTATAAATTTAGGCAGTAAGGATGTTATTATTGCTGAATGCAAGACCTTTAAAGATAAAGATTACAATAAATTTACGGCTGTATCCCGGCAACTTAAATCTTACGAGGCTCTGTGTAAAAAAAATGGATATCATGTTAACCAAGCGATTGTTGTTTCAAATGATTTTACAGAAGACTTTATTGGTGAATGTGAATACGAATATGATATTAGTATTTCGCTCCTGACATCGAATGATTTGCTTAAAATTTACCAAGGCCTTAAAGAATCACATTTAGAGGAATTGCCTGTAAGACTTATTACCAGAGGCGGGGCTTTGAACGGAGATAGAATAGTAAAAGCATTAAGTCGGTGAGATGTGGAATCAAACCAAGGCCACATGGATATGTCTTCCAGCAATTTTGGCAAATTTTTGAGAGTTGATAAACGAATATCCGTGGCATGATTCTCCATTCTGCAAGATCGAGGGACACCTCACTTAATTCTAACAACGAACATGCTCGCGCCGAGCTAAATCCAGATCGATGGGATAAGGCATAGGGCCTTAGAAATTCGATATTGTTACCCAGTGGGTGATCAGGTGAAGAAAGTTCACCTTCTTCTATGCAGCGT
>JAQIDF010000137.1 GCA_027858145.1 Prolixibacteraceae bacterium
GAAGGGGATTTTTCACCATCAGAAATCACACTGGCCGGACAAAAAGGATTTCGGCAAATAACGCTGGGAGAAAGCAGGTTGCGAACAGAAACAGCCGGCGTAGTGGCTGCGCATATCGCGAATCTGGTGAACGAGGTAAGCGGACGATAACTACAGTTATCTGTTTGATAAATGAATTTTGAGAAAATGATGAAACGACTTATAGTATTCTTTTTAATAATGCTTGCGGTTAGTGGTTTTGCACAAAACGAAACAACCGTGAAAATTGCCCTGTTGAAGTACGATGGAGGGGGCGATTGGTACAGTGATCCTACCGCTTTGCCCAATCTTATAAAATTTGTGAACCAAAACCTTGAAGCCAATATCGACCCAACGCCGGCAACGGTTGAGGTAGGCAGCTACGATATTTTTAACTATCCCTATGTTCATCTTACCGGTCATGGAAACGTTGTTTTTTCAGATAATGATGTAGAAGTATTACGGGCTTACCTGATGAGCGGTGGTTTTTTGCATATCGATGACAATTATGGCCTCGACAAATACATTCGACGTGAAATGAAAAAAGTTTTTCCCGACCAGGAATTTGTTGAATTGGCGTTTGACCATCCCATATATCACCAGGAGTATGATTTTGAAAACGGGCTTCCGAAAATTCACGAACACGATGGAAAACCGGCTCAGGGATTTGGATTGTTTTACGAAGAACGGTTGGTGGTATTTTACTCTTATGAATGCGACCTTGGCGATGGCTGGGAATCTAAAGCAGTGCACAATGATCCGCAACATATCCGGGAGATGGCTTTAAAAATGGGGGCCAATATTATTTCATATGTATTTAATCGTGACAGAAAAATTCAATAGAATAAAAAAAATATAAAACATGCCTAAAGTAGTAGCTTTTAATGCAAGCCCGCGAAAAGACGGGAACACATTTTTAATGATTCAGGAAGTTTTTAAGGTTTTGGAAGAGCAGGGGATTGAAACCGAATTAGTGCAAGTTGGTAATAAGCCTGTACATGGTTGCACCGCTTGTGGCGAATGCCGTGAGGTGAAAGACGGGAAGTGCCACATCAAAAATGATTTGCTGAACCGGTGCATCGAAAAAATGGTAGAGGCCGATGGAATTATTTTGGGTTCGCCGGTATACTTTGCCGATGTTACAACCGAGATGAAAGCACTTATAGACATAGCTGGTTATGTTACACGCGGAAATGGTAACCTTTTAGCACGAAAAGTAGGTGCTGGCATTGTAGTACAGCGACGTGCCGGCGATTTGCACGCCCTTTCAACCATGAATAACTTTTTCCTCATTAACCAAATGATTGTTCCCGGTTCAAGTTATTGGAATATTGGACTTGGGAAAAATCCCGGCGATGTGCTAAACGATGCCGAAGGGATGGGAATAATGCAAAAACTGGGCGAAAACATGGCCTGGTTGCTCAAAAAAATTCAGTAATTTATTTTTAATGATATATAGAAGAGGCTTCAAACGGGGGCAACCGCATTTAAGATTTCAAGCCACGAATGCACGAATAAATTTAATATTTTGACAATTCATACAATGAATTGATTCGTGTATTTCAATAGTGAAATCCATTTGCAGCTCAATTCACAGGAAAAATAGATCGAATTTCGAACATACGTTCGGTAAATTCAGATATATATTTGTGCATTCGTGGCTTATCTCTATTTTTGTTTTTAAGCTACATTTTAAATGCGGTTGCCCTGGGCTTCAAACGGGGTCTCTTTTTTTTGTTATTTTCTTTGGTACTACTGCACTTTTAGTGGGAAAGAAAAGATATAAAGTGGTTTTCATCCACTGAATTGGTAGTAGAACCTTTTCTTTTTTTTCTCTTTTTCGGGCATTTGCACAATTTTCTTTTTAAATTTAGGCTTATGTAATTTATAAAGCTTGACTATGAGTAAACTGAGCAAGAAATATTACGAAAAAGAGTTAAAACGGCTGTACATTGAGTTGGTAAAACTTCAGTCAACCATCAGAAAAGAAGGGCTTAAGGTGGTTGTTTTGTTCGAGGGGCGTGATGCTGCAGGTAAAGGTGGAACAATAAAAAGGATTGCCGAAGCCCTGAATCCCCGTATGTGCAGGGTAGTGGCATTAGGTGTCCCTACCGAACGCGAAAAAAACCAATGGTATTTTCAGCGTTACGTGAATCATTTACCGGCAGACGGCGAAATAGTGCTTTTCGACCGAAGCTGGTATAACCGTGCCGGAGTTGAGCGTGTTATGGGTTTTTGTACCGATGATGAATACTGGGACTTCCTTCGTTCGTGTCCCAATTTTGAGCGTATGCTCATCCGTTCAGGTATTATTCTGATTAAATATTGGTTTTCGGTGAGCGAAGAAGAGCAGGAAAAACGATTTCAAGACCGGATTAATGATCCCACCAAACGCTGGAAATTCAGCGATATGGATGTGGTGTCGCGCATGAAATGGGTAGAATATTCCCAAGCTAAAGACGAGATGTTTGGCTATACTGATACGAAACAATCGCCTTGGTGTGTGGTTGACAGCGATGATAAAAAGAAAGCCCGCCTGAACTGCATTAACCATTTATTGTCGCTTATCCCTTACGACGATTATGTGCCCGAGAAAAAAGTACTTGAGCCCCGTCCGCCTGCAACAGGTTACGTGCGTACTCCCATTGATGAGCAAACTTTCATCCCCGATTTGTATGCCGATGTTGAAGATGAATCCTGACATCAGTGTCTATCTGTAGCATTTAAAACAATCAAGCTTGACGGATATTTAATTTGTATTATTTTTAACGGGAACGATTTTTTTATATAATTCATAATGTGGCACGTATTTAGCTTGACGGATTTTATGAACAACATAGGTAATTTTTTTAATGCAGCCTATGTGTTAACCATTGTTGTAGTTGTATTGCTGGTTGTTTTTGAGAACCGCAGTCCGCTTAAATCAGTTAGTTGGATTTTAGTTATCACATTAATACCTGTGGCCGGCGTTGTTTTATACTTCTTTTTTGGCCAAAAGTATCAAAAACAAATACTGTACAGCCGGAAAGTTGCAAAGTATCAGCGACGAATAAATACTATTTCACGTACTCAGTTGAAAGAACTTTCGAGTGTTGATATGATGAAGCTTGACTCCAAAGTTGCATCTAAAAAGGATATAATGACGCTTTTGCTGAATAATGATAAGGCATTTCTCACTCACAACACCAATGTGAAAATTCTGAACAACGGGAGTGAAACATTCGATGATCTAAAAAAAACCCTGCAAAATGCCAGGCATCATATTCATCTTGAGTTTTATATCTTAAAATTTGACGGAATAGGCAACGAAATTTTTGAGATTCTGAAAGTAAAAGCAAAACAAGGAGTTGAAGTACGGGTTATATACGACAGTGTGGGTAGTTACCATATGCCTCGTTGTAAAAAAAGGGAATACCGTAAAAGTGGTATCGATCTAAAGAGTTTTCAGAAAGTGATTTTCCCGCTCCTTTCGTCTAAAGTTAATTACCGTAATCACCGGAAAATTGTAGTTGTCGATGGGAAAATCGGGTATACGGGTGGTTTGAATATTTCTGACAAGTATGTTGAAAACAGTCCTTCACACACTTATTGGCGAGATACGTTTGTTAAGATAGAGGGAAATGCTGCCAATGCTTTACAGGCTATTTTTATGAACGACTGGTATTATGTTACCAAAGAAAGTATTTACAACGATGTTTATTTTCATGAAGAAAAAGAGAGAAAGAGCAACCTTACACAAATAATATCCAGTGGCCCTGATTCGAATTGGCATGCCATTTCTCAATTTTATTTTAGTGCCATTGCATCAAGTACCGATCATGTTTATATTGCAAGTCCGTATTTTATACCAAACGATGAAATTTCGTTTGCATTGAAGGCTGCAGCTTTACGTGGCATTGATGTGAAAATTTTAATTCCAAAATATTCCGATACTTTTATTTCGCGTTGGAGTACCGAATCGTATCTTACTGAAATGATGAAAGCAGGGGTTGAAATTTACCACTATACAAAAGGTTTTCTACACAGTAAAATATTGATCTCAGATGGTATTTTGAGTTCTATTGGTTCGGCAAATCTCGATTATCGTAGCCTGGGAACCAATTTTGAGGTAAATGCAGTATTCTATGACGAGAAAATTGCTGAAAAACTTATCCGGCAATTTGTGAGTGATTTGCGCGATGCTCATTTGCTGAGACCTCAACAGTGGAAGAAGAGGCCGGTGCATAAGAAAATAGCATCTTCATTTGCTCGCCTTTTTGCTCCATTAATGTAGTTCGATTGTTTTTTTGCTCAGGTGTAATTTGCAGTTTGTCAAGTTTATGTATCCTTTCGTCAAAAAAGTGTATATTTAGCATACGAGAAATAATTAGTGACTAAATTTGATGTTTTAACCTCTGAAAAACTATGAGCCGCATACTGTTTTTTCTGCTTTTGCTGATTGTTGTTCTTGGGGGTGAGGGCGAAAATTCTTCTTTTTACCTTGTAAAAATATCAGGTATCCCCTCGTCTGAAGTTGTTGCACTTGCTCAATTTTATGATGCAACAGGTGGAAGTAACTGGAAAAATAATCAGGATTGGTTTAAAACTTATACACCTTCTACCTGGTACGGGGTGAAAGTTCGCGATGGCCATGTGGTGGGGCTCGAACTTTCTACTAACAATTTACAAGGTGAGATTCCGTATAGCATAAATGCTTTAACACATCTCGAAGAGCTATGTCTTTATAACAATAATATATCCGGTTCGTTACCAGCTAGTATTTGTGGGCTGAAATTGATGAAAAAGATAAACCTTGCAAAAAATAAATTGACAGGTACAATTCCGGAAAACATTGGTGAACTCTCAAATTTAAAAGAGTTGATATTGAGCAATAACCGTTTTCAGGGTAGATTGCCTGAATCTCTAACAAAGTTGGAGAAGCTGGTTGGGATATCTTTAATTGAAAATAATTTGACAGGGCCGATTCCAACTGATATCGGAAACATGAAATCACTCACTCATTTGTGCATAGCAGGCAATACACTTTCAGGGGTCATTCCTTTAAGTATTGGTAATTTGTCTGAATTACGAATGTTTACAATCTCCGATAATCGTTTGTTAGGTGAAATTCCCACAACAATGGGCGATTTGGTGAACCTTGAAAAACTCGATTTAAGTGGTAATAACCTTCAAGGGCCTGTCCCCGAAACCATGTGTTCGCTCAATAAAATTTCAGTTATAGATTTTTCCGATAATAACCTTTCAGGAGTTATTCCGCAATGCTTTTACCACAAGTCTGGTTTAAAAGGGTTCTTTATTAAGAATAATAAGCTTTCGGTGGAGGTGAAGTAAAATTACCGGTCTTCTTTGCTCATTTTACGGGCAACAATGCTAACATAAAACAACTGGAAAGCATGATAAATCATAATAGGCACAAGAAATAAACTGCCTAACGGGGAACTTCCTACCAAAACAGCTGCCATAACTGAACCATGGACGAGTGATTTTTTTGAACCGCTAAAAATTACTGTTATTTGTTCTTCGCGTGTAAAATTTAACCGGGTTGATATCCATTTTGCAATATTAAATACCACGAAAAACATGACAATAACAATTACCCCCAACAAAATAAGCGTCCATTCTGCAATTGAATTGAATATTCCATTTAAAAATGAATTGCTAAAACTGTTGTAAACAATTGAAAGAATGACTGTTTTGTCGAACATGCTAAGGTAGCGTTTGTTGCGGATGGCCCAACTGCCCCAAAAACGGTGTAGGAGCAATCCAGCTGCTACCGGAATGAAAATCTGGAAGAGCAAATCAGTTAAGGTTTGGGCAAAATTGAAATCACTGTTAGCACTACTCAGAAAAATACTCATCCAAAGCGGGGTTATAACAATGCCGATTATTCCTGATACGCTCGCGTTGAAAATTGCCCCGGGAATGTTGCCCCTCGCAATGGAAACCATAACAACAGATGATGAAACAGTTGAGGGCAATGCTGCCAGAAAGAAAATAGCAAGCCACAGCGTATAGTATTCGCCACTTTGGAAAAGAGGATAGAAAAGAAGAACGAGTAACGGGAAAACCAAAAAAGTGAGTGTTTGTATTGTAATGTGTAGCTTCCAGTTCTTTAATCCGCTTGCCAGTTCTTCGGGCTTTAGCCGTAATCCGTAAAAGAAAAACAAGGCCATTATGGCATAATGAATAATATTGCGTAATTCAATACGGCTGCCTTCTGAGCCAATACCGGGTACAAAATAAGCCAGTAAAATCATCCCGATGATGGCTGAAATAAACCCATCGGGTAAAAAGCGTTTTATTTTGTTGAAATTCCCCATTTTTTCTATTAATCCGACAAAGATTGAATTTTTTTTTGGAAAAACGATTGTTGAGATCTAAAGCTTTCAACAGCACCACGACAAACATAATGAAAGCTTCATTTTAAGTTAAGGTTTCGATTGGTACATAAGTGCTTCTTTTTTCGGTTTTTTGGAAAAAATAATAGACCTTTGTGTCTTAATTTTGAAGAGGTGAAGCTATGGCCATTGAAGAAATACAACAAGAGATAATAAGTGAATTTTCAATATTCGAAGACTGGATGGATAAATATTCGTATTTGATTGAAATGGGAAACGATTTGACTCCTATTAGCGAAGATAAAAAGACCGAACAAAACATTATTCGCGGTTGCCAGTCACAGGTTTGGATTGATGCTGAATACAATAATGGCGTTGTTACTTACCAGGGCGACAGTGATGCCCTGATAGTGAAAGGCCTTGTAGCTCTGATGCTCCGGGTTGTCAACAGCCAGACGCCTGAGGCAATAATGAATACCGATTTTCATTTTATTGATAAAATTGGACTGAAGGAACACCTTTCGCCCACGCGCTCAAATGGTTTGCTGGCAATGATTAAACAAATTAAGCTATATGCTGTTGCATTCAATAAAATAGCAAACGGTTAATTGTTAATAAAGAAAAAGTTATGGCTGATTCAAGAATAAATAAGATAAAGGAAGAACTGCACGAAGTGTACGACCCTGAGATACCGGTTAATATATACGATTTAGGATTAATCTACAGTATTGATGTGGATGAAAAAAACAAGGCGACTATTGTAATGACACTTACAGCACCCGGGTGCCCCGTAGCCGATATGATACTTGAACAAGTGTATGATAAAGCAATAGGCGTAGAAGGTGTGGATGATTGTTTTGTAGAGTTAACATTTGAACCGCCCTGGGATAAGTCAATGATGAGCGAAGAGGCGAAGTTAGAGCTGGGGTTTTTCTAAACTCTTGTAAGCGCATATTACAAATTTAGCACTTTTAAATTGAAATATGCTAAAGGCATTTGTCAGTCCAAATACAAATCATCTTTTTTTTCTGCATTTAATGTAACTTTGTGACGTTATTCTCTCCATGTATTTTATTCGGATGAGATTCATGTTGAACACTTAAAACATTACCGAGGTGATTAAAAACGATAAATTTGGCTGGCGCCACATTGGCCCTCGTTCTCACGAGATTGATGAAATGTTGAAAACCATTGGAGTGCAATCGATGGATGATTTAATTGACCAAACGGTTCCCGGTAATATTCGCTTAAAAGAACCACTGGAAATGGGACCCGGTCTTACCGAGCGTCAATACTACCGGCGCATTCACGATTTGGCTCAAATGAACAAAGTGTTCAACACCTACATCGGGATGGGGTATTACGATACCATTACCCCGGCAGTAATATTGCGCAATGTGCTCGAAAACCCCGTTTGGTACACTTCATACACACCTTATCAGGCCGAAATTTCGCAGGGAAGGCTCGAGGCTTTACTCAACTTTCAAACAACAGTATGTGATTTAACCGGTATGCCCCTGGCTAACGCTTCGTTGCTCGATGAGGCAACAGCCGCTGCCGAGGCTATGATTATGATGTTCAATACACGTAGCCGTACACAAAAGAAAAGTGGGGCTAATGTGCTAATTGTTGATGAAAAAATATGGCCGCAAACACTCGATGTATTGGTTACACGTGCTGAACCACTTGGCATTAATCTCGAGGTGGGCGATTATGAAAGTTTTGGCTTCAACGAGCAAATTTTTGGTGTTATCGTGCAATATCCTAATTCTAACGGAAATATTGAAGATTATACCGCCCTGGTTGAAACGGCCCACAAAAACGAATGCAAGGTTACGGTTGCTGCCGATTTGCTTAGTCTGGCACTGTTAACACCTCCTGGCGAGTGGGGTGCTGATATCTGTGTGGGTAGCTCGCAGCGTTTTGGCGTTCCGATGGGGTATGGTGGGCCGCATGCTGCCTTTTTTGCCACCCGCGAAAAATTTAAACGCAACATCCCGGGGCGTATCATCGGGGTTACCAAAGATGCCAATGGCAAACGAGCATTGCGGATGGCTTTACAAACCCGCGAACAGCATATTAAACGTGAAAAAGCAACTTCGAATATTTGTACAGCCCAGGCTTTGCTGGCTACCATGGCTGGTTTTTATGCAGTATACCATGGGCCGAGAGGTATTTATTCAATTGCAGCGCGTGTTCATGCCATCGCAACCTATTTGAGCACTGAAATTGCAAAGCTTGGCTACAAGCAGGAAAATGAATTCTATTTCGATACCATTCGTTTTAGCCTCCCCCGTCATGTGAAGCGCGAGGATATTGAATGGTTATCGCTCGACCTTGAAATGAATTTTCGTTACTTCGATAACGGAAAAGTGGGGCTAAGTATAGATGAAACCACTAATCTCGACGATATTAACTGGATACTGGAAGTGTTTGCCAAAGCAGCTAACCAGAACCAGCCAGGCTGTGATACATATCCCGGCGAACGCTTAATTGATAAAAAATTCAGGCGGACATCGGAATATCTTCAACACGATGTGTTTAACCTGTACCGCTCTGAAACTGAGATGGTGCGTTACATTAAGAAACTTGAGCACCGCGATATTTCACTCACACATTCAATGATTTCGCTGGGATCGTGTACCATGAAACTCAATGCAGCAACCGAAATGTTGCCCATGAGCTGGATTGAGTTTAACGACCTGCACCCGTTTATCCCCAAAAACCAGGCAATGGGATACCATGTGATGATGGATGAGCTGAAAAAAGCATTGGCTAAAATTACCGGTCTTGAAGATGTAAGTTTAATGCCCAACTCTGGTGCTGCCGGTGAATATGCCGGACTGATGGTGATTATGGAATACCACAAAAGCAGGGGAGAAGGGCATCGAAAAGT
>JAQIDF010000163.1 GCA_027858145.1 Prolixibacteraceae bacterium
ACATTGTTTCCTGTAAACGTTCCGGGCAATACCATCTCGGAGCCGGCACTATTTCCGCTTTCCATAATGAGTTTCACATCACCTTCGAGCACAACAGGTGCGGTAAGTGTAAAGCCTGATCCACCGGTGTTGTACCGAAAAGATGTACCATCGTGCATATAAATAATTCCGGTACACACATGATCACTTCCCCTAAGCCTCATATTTCCGTTTGCTGTGATGACAATATCGGCTGCAAACGGCGTAGAAGTAGTCTCCATCTCGACATCGCAATAAACCGTTTCACCTGCTTCAGGGAGCAAAGCGGGTACAAAATGGGCCGGATTGTCCCAGTTGCCATTATCCCCCCCGATAAAAGTAAATTCGCCTGGGCGGCCAACAAGCACCTCCCCTTCACCGTTAATCAACTCCGGATTGGTTTGTGATGTGTACGAAGCAACAGGCTGCATAACTTCATCAATAAAAAATTCGCTTGTTGTTAATGTTGCTGAAAGGTTCAATTGTGCACTACTGCTAACTATTAATTTAGATGTAGGTTGAAATGCAAGTGAATGGCTGACTGTAAACACAGCTTCAGCTTCAACTTCAGTGTATCCCTTGCCAAGTGAGCTTTCTGCTGCCCCCTCAACTTCGCCTTCTTTTACCAGTATGTCACCCGAAAATCCGGAATTGTTTCCATTCAGGATTAATCTCCCGGATCCGGTTTTAATTAACTTGTGTACACCAGTCAATGTGGCATCGAGCGTTAATACACCTTCGACATCAAAAAACAAGGTATCCTTCGTAGCAATTTTACCACCAAGGATTATCTCGTTTTCAGTATAGATTACAGAAGCATTTACTGCAATATAATCGGCCACACTATTTTCAGCTATATTAATAACAGAATTATTGTTTAAATTCAGGTCGGCACTAAATGTACCACCAATGGCCGTAATTGTATCGGTGCCATTAACATTGGCAATTTCGCCAGCAACCGGCACACCTTCGGGCGACCAATTGGCCCCGTTACTCCAGCTTTTATCATCGCCATTAGCCGTGAAGGTGTAGCTTTGCACCATGGGCTCTTCGGCTGAAGGATCCCAACCATCGTTTCCGGCAAGCACTTTTGCAGCGGTATATTCCAGCGCCTCCCCGTCGGTTAATGCACGCAATCCTGCCCAATTGGCACGACCGCTCATTTCGGCACCATCGCCGGTATTTTTATATTCGTATAAATGCAACTTCGTACTAGTTGGCGCATAATCCATGTGCCAGATATCGCCCCAGCCCTCGGGGTGTATCATGCCGGTCATGTTACAATACAACCAGACAACCTTAGGGTAGTTATGCCATGGCCGTCCCAGTCTTATTTTCGACCCATCGTCGCCGGCACGGGGGCTGTCATTGGCATAAGTTATATCGCATTCATAAAAAACGTAACCATATTGCTGCGATTCTCCGGTTGAAGGAGCTGTAATCCATCCTCCACCCCAGCTGCGGATTTCACATTGGTCGAAAAAAGCAATACCCCCGCCATAAATATAATCAGTACGCCCAACAACGAGACAGTTTTTAAAATACGAGCGGTTTCCGTCGCTCCACAGGTAAATTGTATCCTGGTAACCTTCGAGGTTACAATTTATAAAAACCACTTTATCGGCACGTACGGTTATGGCCTGTGCTTGCCCAACCGGACCTGCAGTATTGCGAATGGTAATATTTTCGGCTTTAAAACCATCGCCGTGTATGGTAAGCGTAGCCGAGGTACGAATGTTATCCCCGCTCCAGAGTACTGCATCTTCAGCCGGGCATTTACCATCGGAGCAATCGTAAATGTGATAACTGATTATCGTTTCGTCGCGGCTTTCGCCAACGATCGTAATATTTTTCTTATCGGAAGGCACCATTAACTTTTCAGAATCGTAAGTACCCCGCTTAATATAAATTATTGTTTGACGGCTGTTATTGGAAGGAACCGCATCGATAGCATCCTGAATTTTATTGAAGTCGCCGCTATCATCGAGTGCTACTACGATATCGGCATTGATCGAATTCTGAGCATAAGCAGAAAAGGATAGTAGAATTGAAAATACTATGAAATAAAGCTTTGACATTCGTTTTTATTTAAGGTTAATTAGGCAAAAGGTGTTTAAAATAAGGTAGCGAAGCCCCGCGAAACCACGCGGGAGCTTCGTACCTTAAATAAAAAGACTAACCAGTATTTTATTTATTATGAACAGCCGGATTATTCCGGTAAAAAATTCAATTACAAGCCAGATCTCCAACGTGGGTCACCACTGTCAGATTTTCCCTGGAATGCATTATCGTTGATATTGTAATCAAGGGCAACATACGGGTCAACCCACAACTGTGCAGCCGTTCCGCTGTACAGGAATGAAGGGAATGCCGGTATTTCATTACCTGAGAATTCAAGATCAGAAGTAGCATAGGTATTCTTTATGTCGAATACTGTATTTGGCATACCATCGAAACCTTTAACTGCATACGTTTCTTCATTATCCATATCCCAGCCGTGTCCCCAAATGGTATTATGAATTTTTACACCATTAAGTACATCATTGTTACCGTCGCCACCGCGCCATCTGAACATCTGGCGGCCTACATCAGGCACTTCATTTAACGTACATCCGTCCATAGTGATGGAGTTTGAATTAGAACGACTAACGAGGAAATACTGAATTTTAGAAAACGTTGAGTTGCTTAGTACGATATCGCCAACCGACCAGGTATCTTTATCAACTGTAAGCACACCATAGCCATTGATACTGTCAACCACACAATCGTTCAGTTTGTATAAACCAATATGACCTTCACCACCTTTCATACGGCATATACCTCTCAATGAATGAATGCGGCATGACTCGAAAGAAATTTCGTCAACCGTACTTGATTTATCGATATTGAACACGTAGTTTCCGCCAAAATCACCATGGAAAGAGATATTCTCGAAAGTTATGGCAGCAATAGCAGAACCTTCAACTGTGCGAAAGTTTGAACCACATTCGATAATTGGTAATGACTGAACAAAGCTGTAACCACTTACAAAGTGTGCCGATTTTGAGAATTCAAAACCACCTGCATTGTAAGTTTTACCACCTTCGAGTAGAATGTAAGCACCCTCAGGGGCATCGGCAAGAGCTGCTGCAAGTGTATCGGGATTATCGGTACCGGTTAAATCGATAACGTTTTCGCCCAATTCGAGTGCAGGTTTTGTTGTATAAACCTCCCAGCCACGAAGCTCTCCATCGCTGTAAATAGCTATCTGATATTCAGTTGCCGGTTCCAAGCCATCAACAATTTTCTCCTCGGCAGCACGGTCTTCTTCAGCTACCTCAAACTCCGATATTGGAGAAGTTAAGCGCTCATCATCAATAGTATATACCTTAATACCTGTAATGGGTTTCCCTACCGGGGTCCATAATACTTTAGCTCTGGTATCGGTTACGTCAAACACCCCGGGAACACCCTGATTTGACGGATACTTTTGAGTACGCACGCTACCCAAAAATGAAGGTTTACTGTTATAGTCGTCTGCATCGGCAATAGCTGTTACCTGAATTTGGTAAATAGTAAACCACAGCAGCTCTTCATTTGTAAGCGTTTTGTCAATTACAAAATAATTGGTATCGGTTGAAAAAGAGTAATCAACTGTTACAAACGAATCGCGGCTTACTTCAACAAAATACTCTTCGGCCGCTTTCATTTTACCCAGTTCAACAATGATGGAATTCTCAACTGACATCAACCCTTCTTCGTTATTCAGTACCGGCTGAAACAACCGGGTACGCGGATATTCTTTTTCTTCTTCACAAGCATTAAGAACAAATAATCCTGTAACGAAGAAAAACATCAGCATTATAATATTTGATTTATTGATCTTCATTTTATTCAGTTTTAAAAATTAACATTTCGGTTATTAAAATCCATAACCATCGTTTTTCAACAACCCTTTACTGTTATCAATTCCGGTAGTTGGGATTGGGAAAATGTAACGTACCGGATAAGTATAGTTTTCCCAGTCGCGGGTTATCCACTCCTGGTATGTACCTGTTTCTTCGTCAACAAGTGAAATTAACCATGACTGGCGTTCCCATGTGTCATCAGGGGCACCCAGTACTTTTTCAAACTTGTTGTAAATATCAAGCTCACCACTTTCGTTAATTTTGGTGTATAAATAATCAGGATATTGTCCGGTTCCGGCCTGTGCATTATCAGCCATTTGTTTAGTACCTTCAACAGTTTCCTGCACTTTTTCGTGATACAGGTTCCAGCGGATCAATTCGTATTTACGGATCATTTCTCCACCAAACTCCCATGCACGTTCATCAACAATAGCATTAAAGAAACGCTCTTTGCTTGCAGTTGCATTGGCAATATAAGCATCTACTTTGTCTGCCCAGTCGGCTGCGTCGAAAGCACGCTGACGCACACGGCGGAAGGCTTCAATTGCTGAATCGGTTGGCCCGTTCAGTTCGTTTTCAGCTTCGGCATACATCAACAGCACATCGGCATAACGCATCATTGGCCAGTTAATACCTGTACCTTTATCGGTTGAAGGTCCCGGAGGCGTGTCCATAAAGTGGCGACTCCATTTACCTTGTGAAATATTGAAAGCACTTGAACTAACCAGCTCTTGCTGAAAATCTTCGTTGATCTTATAAAACCCACAGGTAACATCGAAGCGCTCATCCTTTACATCAAATGAGTACACGTATGTAGGTGGCATGGCCATATAGTTTCCACCACTTCCGTAAGGATGGTTACCGCGTTCAACATCAATACCGATGTTCCAGCCGACGTCGCCTTCACCAACAGCAAAAGGCACTTCAAACAAAACCTCATCGTTAACCGGGGCAATAAATTTGCACTGGTTCATGAATATTTGTCTGAAATCGTCAGGCAGCTCACGATCTTTAAGGTCAATCAATTTCTTTGTATAATCTTTGGCAATCTGGTAATATTCCAGATAGTCATCTTTGCGCTCCATCTGCATTTCGGGTGTTAAATAATACCCGCCACGTTGTAGAGCCAAACGGGCAATCATACTCAGCGTATATTCGCGGTTAATTTGCTCAATACCAAACTGACAATCTTCGGCCCATTTCATATCCTCTTCAATATCGATCATGTCCTGAATTAACTGTGATAGGATTTCGTTACGATCGACTTTAGGCAGATTAAATTCAACATCTACCCCGGGTGCATGTGTTGAAAAAGGTACATCTCCAAAGTAAAATGTTAGCATACTGTACCAGTAAGCGCGTAATGTATAGGCTTCGCCCAGTAAGTGGTTCATTTCATCGGCCAGTGCAACATCATCACTTCCAAAAGCTTCGCTGTTTTGAATACCTTCGATAGCAATATTACAGTCGCGGATAGCCTGATATCCTATTTCCCATACATATTCAAGGTCGCCATTATTTTCGCGGGCATCGAGCCTCCAAATCTGGTAGCGTGCCCCGTCGCTTGATCCACCAGCATGTTCAATATCGGTACAACCGGTCATGTTGTTCGACAAGCGTGAGCGGAAACCATCGTGGCTAAAGTGCACATAAGCAGCATTCATAGCTTTGCGCGCATCTTCGGCATTTGAGAAGATGTAGTTTTGATCGAACGTTGATATTGACTCCGGATCCAGAAAGTCCTGGCATGAAACGAAGGTCATAATCATGAACGATAATATGATGTGTTTGATTCTTATCATTTTCATCTCGTTAAATTTTATGAATTTATTTTCTTACTTACTTTTAGAATGTAACATTCACACCAAAGGTAAATGAACGACTACGTGGATAAGCCGAGAAATCAACTCCCGGAGTAAGTGCTGAATATGAACTGCTGCGGGTTGTACTAACCTCAGGGTCGTAACCCGAATATTTAGTCCAAACAAACAAGTTTGAACCCGAAGCATAAAAACGTAGTTGCGACATTCCAATACGCTGCGACACATTACGTGGCACGGTGTAGCCAATTGTAAGGGTATTCAAACGCAGATATGAACCATCTTCAACACCAAAATCGGAGAAAACAGCGGTTGCCTGCCCGAAAGAGTTTGGTCCGTTCCACATTTCTTTGCCTTTGTTCATCTGGCGCAATTGCTCAAGATCGGTAACTACTTCGCCGGCAGTACCAGTGATTGAACCATCAACATCGATATACGTAAAACGCTTATCAGAGCTTTGACTGCTTAGCATGTTACCAAACGAAGTACGGTAATACTGGTTGTATTCAATTTTACCTGTATTGTAAATATCGTTTCCAAACGACCAGTTAAACAACATCGACATATCGAAACCTTTGTAGATCATGTTTACACCAAAACCACCTGTAGCCAGCGGAAGTGCACTTCCGATAACTTCACGGTCGAGGCTGTTTATGGTAGAATCACCATTTATGTCTTTTATTTTCATATAACCAGGCTTAACATCATTAACACCCAGTGTTTGCTTAGCATCAGGAACTCCTTCTTTTAAAACATAAGTACCCGACACTTCGTCATAACTTTCAAAATCGTCAACCGTATACATTCCGTCGTTGCGGTATCCGTACATCATACCAATAGTTTCGCCAACTTTAAGGTAGTAATCGTCGCGATCTTTAAGGTCGGTACTTGCCCAATTCGACTGGTAAAAACGTTCATCAGTGCCATCAAGTTCGTCGATATTGGCGCGGTTGATACCAAAGTTAACATTGGCCGAAAGGGTAAATTCATCCTGTTCAACAATGAAAGTATTCAAGCCCAGCTCGATACCTTTATTTGAAGTACTACCAATATTGTTCCACTGTGTTTCGAAACCTGAAATTGGAGAAATAGCCGACTGTATTAACAGGTCATTTGTTGTATTCTGGTACAAGTCGAGGCTACCATTGATACGACCGTTAAAAAGAACAAAGTCAAAACCAAGGTTACGGTTAACAGTTGTTTCCCAGCGGATGTCAGGGTTAAACAAGGTAGAACCATCGGGTGAATAGTATGCGTTATACTCGTTGGTTCCCATACCCGGGCCATTGTTTGTGCTGGCATCGAAAAGGAATTTTGTTGAATTTGAAGGGATACGGTCGTTACCGGTTGTTCCTAAACTTAAACGAAGTTTCAGTTCATCAAAAACATCCATGTTCTTAATAAATTGTTCTTCCGACATTTTCCATCCCAATGCAACAGCAGGGAATACACCTACACGATTCTCCTTCGAAAACTTACTTGATATATCGGAGCGCAAAGTGAATGTCAACAGGTACTTTTTGGCATACTGGTAATTCATACGACCGAAAAATGAAACCCGGTTATTATTGGTTGACTCAGACGTAGAATAGGCAACAGTATTACCCAGCACCATGTTCGCGAACAACTCTTCAGGCTGCATCGATTCCCTGAAATTCTCAGTTCGGGCTGATGAACGAAAACCACCACTTGAATAAATTTCATGGCCTAATAACACATTCAAATCATGTGCACCCATATCCGAAAAAATATAGTTAGCTGTATTTAACCAGCGATATGAGAAATTATCGCGATTTTCCATTGTACCAAGCGGTAAGCTGTTCCCTTCCTGGCGCGACTGGCTGGTTAGCGGACCATAGTAACGAAGGCGTTCTTCGAATGTACGGCTGTCGGTATAAGTTGTTTTCAGGATAAGGTTCTTGAGCGGGTTCCATGTTAAACCTGCATTCAACACATAACGGTTTGTATTGCGCTGTCTCCAGTCTTGTTCGGCAAGGTCAAGCGGGTTAATCATGCTCAACAGGAATGACTGGTAATCGTCGGAAGAATCCACTTTATTCAGGTCGATTTCAAGCTCATCGGCAATACCATTCACCGGACGGGCAGTTATTACGTCGCGAACGCGCAACTGAGCACTACCCGATGTTCCGGCACCGTCAACCTTGGTATCGGTAATACGGGCTGACGCGTCTAAGGTCAAATTGTCGGTAATTTTGTGGTTCAATTTAAAATTGATCACATTACGTTTGTAACCATTTCCAACCATAATACCTTGATCGTTATTGTTGGTAAGACTCAGGTTAATTTTGGTTTTTTGGTTACCACCACTTACGCTAACGTTGTGCGATTGTGACAACTGGCTGCTTCCGAAAATTTCATCCTGCCAGTCGGTTGGTTCTTTGTACTTATATAGCTCAAGGTCATCGTATTTGCCGTAATACTTTTCAAAGTTTCTTAAATCGGCATCCGAACGCATTTTAGCATGTTCATACTGAGCCATAACATACTCGTAAGGCTCAAGTACATCGAGCTTACGCTCCTGAGGCAGATGCCTCGATTGCAAATAGCCATTGTACGAAACCGAAGTTTTTCCGGCTTTAGCGCTGCGAGTGGTTACAATAATCACACCATTGGCAGCCTGTGCACCATAAATAGCAGTAGAAGCAGCATCTTTAAGAACGTTAATACTTGTAATATCAGAAGGTGGGATATCGCGAATGGTTTCAACGATAAACCCGTCAACAACAAACAACGGAGAATTGTCCTGAGTGATAGAGCCACCACCACGAACACGAACAACGATCTCGGCATCGGGAGAACCGTCGGTCGTAGAGATATTCACACCCGGCAGCCGACCTTTTATAGCTTCGGCAGCACTCGAAACCGGAATTTTTCTCAATTCTTCGCCCGAAATTGTAGCAATCGACCCGGTATTGTCTTTACGTTTCACACTACCATAACCAATGGCAACAACCTCATCGAGTTGTTTGGCATCAACTTTTAACTCTACATTAATCGTTGATTGGCCATCAACCGCAATTTCTTTGGTTTGATATCCAATAAATGAAAACTGAAGTGTAGCCGATTCCGGTACACTAATTTCAAACTCGCCATCGACATTGGTAACAGCCCCGTTGGTTGTTCCCTTCTCGATAACGTTAACACCGGGCAGGTATTCCCCGGTCCGGGCATCTGTTACGGTACCTGAAACAGTAACACTCTGAGCATAAAGCACAGAAGTTGCCATAAACAAAAAGCCCATTACAAGAACTCCTATACGCGAGAAAAACGCGCATAGTTTTTTTTGCTTTAGATTCATAAAATCTGTCATAACATTTAGATTAATTAGGATTGATATAACTATTATAAATTTCCAAACCTGCCATAATAAACGGCCCAACACCTTTAGGGTCGTTCATACGTACAGGTTCATTGATATAATATTCGAACGACCCGTCACGATATGGGTTGCCGCCTAAGCCGGCCACAGCGCATACCTTATCCAGACTAGTCGTCCCGTTGTCATTTTCAACAATAAAATGTTCAAGAATTCCATTATAGCCGTTAATGGCTACTTCGAGGTAAGCATCATCGATATAGTTATTACGTACGGCCTTCACAAGCGAATAAACAAACATAGAAGAAGCAGAAGCTTCAAAATAATTTCCATCGCGCTGCCCAATGTCTAGAACCTGGTACCAAAGTCCGCTCTCTTTATCCTGATACTTTTTTATACCTGTAACCACATCGTCTAGTATGTTCAGCATGGTGTCCCGGCTCGGGTGATCTTCAGGCAGATAATCAAGCACATCAACAATTGCCATGGCATACCAGCCCATTGCACGCCCCCAGAAATGAGGGGAACAGCCGGTTTCAGGATTGGCCCATCGCTGGGTTTTACTTTCGTCCCAACCATGATAGTTTAAACCTGTTTCAGGGTCGTACGTATGTTTATGAACCACCACAAACTGGGTTACCACATCATCAAAAGCTGCCGGCTCGTTAAAAACTTTTGCAAAGCGCGCGTAAAAAGGTGCCCCCATGTATAATCCATCGAGCCACATTTGGTGCGTGTACCTTTTTTTATGCCAAAAACCACCTTCGGAAACACGCGGATGATCGCGTAACTGGTCGCGCAATATATAAATAGCCTTTTTGTATCGTTCGTCGCCAGTCTCTTCGTATAAATCGAACAGGAATTTGCCCGAGTTTACTTTATCAATGTTAAAATCGCTGCGTTTGTATTTTCTTATTTCGCCATTCTCGTTTATAAAATCATCGGCATAGCCTTTAGCATAGTTGAAGTATTTTTCATCGCCGGTTTCTTTCCACACTTGTATCATCGACTGTGCAATAAGCCCGCCGGTGTAATTCCATTTTCCTTTAGGATTAAAATCGACCGTTGAAGGATGCGGGAAATGCACCATTTCGGAATCGGCCATTGTAACCGACATCGTCAATCCTTTTTCACCAATATCATCTCCATTGCGTATTGCACAACTAATTGTCAGTAAAACAATTGCCACAATAACGGTTAACTTCTCAATCATAGTTGTCAGAAACATTTTATTCAGATATTTTGCTGTTAATTATTCTTTATTGTATAGCGAAAGGATCAAAAAAGAAGGGTTACCAAAAAAGACATTGCACCTATGAGCCCAATAAACAACAATACAATCCCCCACGTCATCCTCTTGAACTCATTGTCCATTTTATCCATCTGCTTCGATCTTTCTGAATTTTTCGGAAAAGTATATACTTCGGGACACATGCAGTATTTAAATAATCCCAAACACAGATGTCAGGCTTCCCGCACGAGGTAAATATTTCCCAAAACGAGGGCAATATTTCCCATAATAGAACACAAGAAGCTCTGCATCAAGGTTTTTTTCATCCCTCTTGTTGCCCCCGGTAATTTATTAGTTCGCCCTCACTCCAGCCAGCATTTTTGACGACCACCCACGTTTTCGCTTCCACGAAAGTGGGTGATTGGCTACCAATTAAATTTGGTGTATTCGTAGTGAAATGAAAGAATATATTAGATGCCCAAATCAAATTATCCGGATCCGGGAATACGGATTGAGAGAACCGGATTAACTAATGTCAATTATAATACTTGCTTACTATTTTTAGTATAACACCCCCAATAATAAGTCAAAAACGAACTAATTATCAACCCTGTTTATTCTTCAAATATCCAGAAGCACTCATCCCATACTGTTGTTTAAAGCATTTACGGAAATGGGACAGATCTTTGAACCCTACAGCGTAAGCAACCTCCGAAACGGTCATTGTTTGTTGCTCCAAAAGCTGAACAGCCCTTTTTAACCTTACATTCCGAATAAATTCTTTAACGGTCATATCAGTTAAAGCACTTAATTTGCGGTAAAGTTGCATTCGGCTCACCCCTACTTCGGCAGCAAAATTCTCAATGTCAAGTTCACTGTTCGGGATGTTCTTTTCAGCGACCTTCATTACCCTTTTTATGAATTTTTCATCAGGAGAAGCCACTTTCACATTCTCAGGCTCGAACCTCAGGTTACCGGCATACCGTTTCTTTATTGCCTCCCGCATTTCAGCTATGTTGTCAATTTTGGTTTCAAGAATTGATAAGTCAAAAGGTTTGGTGATGTAATCATCAGCACCACACGACAAGCCCTCAATCTCATTCTCCCTTGATTTTAGGGCCGTTAACAACAAAACAGGAATGTGAGAAGTACGCTCGTCACTTTTCACCCATTTACAAAACTCATAACCATCGGCATCGGGCATTAAAACATCGCTAATAATGATATCGGGGATTATATCGAGCGTTTTTTCCCATCCTGCTTTTCCATCAACGGCTTCAACAACCTGATACTTTTCTGAGAAGTGGCTTTTAAGTAAGTTTCTTACATCGGGATTATCTTCAACAACCAATAATATTTTGGCCGAAGTATTTTCAGCAGATAATTCAGGAACATTATTCTTTTCTTCTTTGACCGCAGTCTTTAATGGCAAGTTATCTTCCGTGGCACTTTCTGAAACATCGCTCACATACGGCAACCATACCGTAAATCTTGTTCCTTTTCCAACTTTACTGTCAACAAATATTTTCCCTCCGTGCAACTCAATCAGCTCTTTTGAATATGCCAGGCCAATACCGGTTCCTGTGGCCTTATTTTCGTCATTATCCTGGAAGAATCGATTAAAAACACGAGTTAAATTCTTTTTGGCAATTCCCTGCCCCGAGTCACTAACCATTATTTGAACAAACTGCCGCCCGGTATTTTCATCTAAATCTACATCATCATCGGTATCAAAAACAAGAGAAAGGTATACACGTACACTACCACCTTTCGATGTAAATTTAACGGCATTCGACAATAAGTTATTTACAATTTTCTCCAGCTTATCCGAATCAAAACGGGCCATTAAACTTTTACGCATTGATTTAAAGCTCAGCTTTATTTCTTTTTCTTCGGCATAAGAATCAAATGAATGCACAACTTCATCGACATAGCGAACAATGTTACCTTCTGAAAGTTCAAGTTTGAGGTTACCGGTTTCCAGCTTACGGTAATCAAGCAATTGGTTTATTAAGCGATCGAGCTGTTTTGTATTCCGGTACATCATTTCAACATGCGAATCGAGTTGTTCAGGAGGAACTTTTTTATTTTTCAATTTTTCAAGAGGTGCCAGTATTAACGTCAAGGGTGTTCGTATCTCATGCGAAATGTTCGTGAAAAATTTCAGTTTTAGCATATCCAGTTCATGCATTTTTTTAGCTTTCAGTCTTTCGAGAACAAGATCGTTCTTCATTTTCTCGCGGTAAAGCACCAATTGAATCAATGCAGAAATCATCAGCATTACAATAAAAAGAATGAGAGATCGAAACCATGTCGTTCTCCAAAATGGAGGCAAAATAGTTATCGGAAGCGACAATTCTGTGTTATCCAGTTCTACCCCGGGAACAACCCTTTTTATACGAAGGATATAATCGCCCGGGTCAAGGTTAGTATAAGTAGCCGTCCGCTGAGTTGAAGGTTCATTCCAGTCGTGGTCAAATCCTTCGAGATAATAACTGTACAAATTCCTTTCGCTGTTGATATAATTCAGGGCAGCAAATTCAAAGGTTATTACCTTCTGATCATAATTCAATACCAATTCTCTGGTTTCATTTATATTCTTTTTCAACACAGCATTCTCCCCATCAGCAACTTTAACCTCGCGGTTTAAAATTCTGAAATCGGTAAAAACCAACGGCACTTCGGAATTATTAACCTGCACTTTTGCCGGGTCAAAAATATTAAAGCCTGAAATTCCACCGAAAACCATCGTCCCGTCTTTCCGCTGCATAGCTGCACCATACGAAAACTGGTTGTTCCTTAACCCGTCCTTGCTGTTATAATTTCTAATGATTTCTGTTTCGGGCACAAACTCTGAAAGCCCGTTTGTGGTACTCACCCACAAATGATTTTCGCTATCTTCAAGAATACAAAGTGCCTGATTATTAGCCAGCCCTTTACTGGTATCGTAATATTTTACGGCACCTCCGGGCAAAGTATAAAGTGCCAGTCCATGGTTAACCGTGGCAACCCAAAAACGTCCGCTACTGTCTTCGTAAACAGAGCGTACATATTCATTAAACCGGTATATTTTTTCAGTATCGATATTATAAACAACGACTTCGCTGGGCGTCCCCATCCATAAATTATGTTTTGAGTCCATTTCTACCCAGTTAACATGTTCGCCAAATAAGTGATCGAAATGAGTTATCTCAAGTGTTTTGGGATCTACACGGTCTACCCCGCCCCAACTGGCCACCCATATATTTTGCTGATGGTCAAGTTCAACATCCATTACCTTATCATTTAGCAGTGATGAGGGATCGTAAGGATCATGACTCAGATTCGTAACTTTGCCACTTTCGAGGTTTAAAACATCAACACCTCCCCAAAATGAACCGATCCATAAGTTTCCAATGCTGTCGGGTTGAAAGGCCTTGATACAATTACGGGATAAACTATTGGGGTTATCAGAATCGGCCATCAGATACTTGTATGCTCCGGTTTCAGGATTATAAATATTAACGCCGCCATCTTCAGTTCCGACCCACAGCTTACCATCAGCATCTTCCCAAAAGGCATACACAATACTGCTGTTTAAATATTTATTATTTGAAGGCTGAGCACTAAAATTTCTGAAAACCTGTTTACTTTTACCCAACAAGTTCAAGCCACCCCGGGTGCCAATCCATGTTTCCCCTTTGTTATCGTGATAAATATCGAGTATGGAATTGTTGACTAAGCTCCCGTTGCTACGTTCATCGCTCCGGTAATAACCTACAACCCCCATTTCTTTTTTATACAGGTACAGCCCGCCCCGCGTGCCAATCCAAAATTGCCCGAAACTATCCATTGAGACAGCTCTTACCGTTTCACTTCTATCAACAGCAGGTTCCAGCTTTACTTTTTTGGTTTTCAGGGTAACCGGATCGATTAGAAACAAACCATTCAAATAGGTTCCAACCCAAATAAATCCATCCCGATCGCTAAATATCTCCCAGATTTCATCGGTCATACCATCTGCAAAAGGCAGATCAAATGACTCAACCTCTTTCGTTATCGGGTCAATTATATATAAGCCACTGTTGGTACCGGCCCACAATCTGCCGGTATTATCAAATGACAGCTCGCGCACATAATTTGTCCACCCATCATTGTTTTGTCTATTATTCTGTTCTGTTAACTTTTTAATGCTACCTGACGGTTCAATGATAAATACGTCATTCTGGGTTGCTAACCACAAATTACCATCATCATCTTCGCAAATATCATTCACAGAAACATCACCCGAAAAATAAGGATGTGCATCGAATGGTTTATCAAATTTTTCAGTCTCGCGGTTAAAACGGTTAAGGGCACCATTTTCTGTACCGAAATATAAGTTGCCCTTGCGGTCCTCAAATATAATTCGGATTAAACTCCCTTTTAAACTTGTTGAATCGTTTGGCGAACTCAAAAAGTTTGTAAACTCATATCCATCGTAACGCGACACCCCCTGGCTTGTACCAATCCACATCCAGCCATAACGATCCTGAAAAATGTGTTGAACATGATTATTGGGCAGGTCATCTGCCTGGGTATAACTGTCAAAAAACATTTCGCGCTGAACAGCATTTGCTGCCAACGCCCCAATCAACAATAACCCAAAAAGCAACATTGTACTCCCAATAAACCGGAAAAGATTACCCCTGGTAAAAGGAAACATACTGAAAATTTTTCGCATTATACCCACCTTATTCTTTTTTCAATAGAATGACAAATATAACGATTGTGTCAATTATGAATTATAATTGATAAAAAAAACATTAATACACCCACGTTGAAGAAATTATTTTTAGTTTTATCAAATCATAATAAATCAACATTTAATTTGACTTTATCCCAAAATAAGCCTTAAAAAAAATGAAGATATTAGTAACCGGTGCCGACGGATTTCTAGGCAGCAATGTAGTACGCGAACTGCTAAAGCGCAACCATAAAGTAAAGGCATTCATTTTCCCCGAAAGCAAATCAACTACGCTCAACGGGCTCGACATTGAACGCCATGAAGGCAATCTCTTGAACCCTGACGACATAATCAATGCTGCCAAAGATGTTGATGCAATTATTCATACCGCAGCCAATACAAAAACATGGCCATCGCGCTGTAAAAGTCATGCTGCTGTAAATATTGAAGGCACCAAAAATGTAATAAAAGCTGTCACCGAAAACAAAGTAAAGCGAATGGTTTACGTGGGCACAGCCAACAGTTTTGGCCCCGGAACCAAAGAAAACCCCGGAACCGAAAAAAATCCATACGCTTCGGCAAAATACGATCTGGGCTACATGGACTCAAAATACCAAGCCCATCTGCTGGTTTTGGATGCGGTAAAACAAGGTTTGCCGGCTGTTATTGTTAATCCAACTTTTATGTTTGGCCCACATGATTCAGGCCCCAGCTCGGGTGCAATGATTGTGGCCGTTTACAAAGGCAAAGCCCCCGGATACTCACCCGGCGGCAAAAATTATGTGTATGTAAAAGATGTGGCCGTTGGTATTTGTAACACACTCACGATGGGTAAAATTGGCGAAAGCTATATTCTTGGAAACGAAAACCTTTCATATAAAGAAGCTTTTCAACTTATTGCCAAACAAATTGGCGCGAAAGCACCCAATACCTGTATGCCCAAATTTGCAGTATTAACATTTGGAGCCCTTTCATCCGGAATTGCAAAAATAACCGGTAAGGCTCCGGCTGTTTCATATCCAATGGCGCGTATTTCTTGCGACGGTCATTATTTTTCGCCTGCTAAGGCCGTTAAAGAACTTCAACTACCGCAAACCCCTGTGGCCGATGCCATTACCGAAGCATTCAACTGGTTTAAAGAAAACGATAAACTATAACACCATGCTACAAACCTTAAACCCCGACCTTAGCTGGCAAGAAGGAGATTTCCAGACCTTCTTCATCATTCTGATATCCATTGCGTTCTTCACCATTTACTGGTTTATTTTTAAATCGGAAAAAATCAAGAACTATTTTTATAAGAAATACGAATTCGACAAAGCCGCTGCCCGTCATATTCTTTTTACAAAGTATGCCGGTTTTGTTTTAATGGGGTTAATCCCTACCATTCTGGCTTTGATTTTTTTGCCACATATTTCGCTGGCCGATTATGGTCTGACATTTAATTCACAAACCTGGATTACATCGTTGCTGTGGATTGTGGGTATCAGTGTGGTAATTATTCCGGTATCGATGATGAGTGCCAAAAAGCCTAAGAACCTTGTTAATTACCCGCAAATACGGTCAAAAGTGTGGACAAAAAAGCTGATGTTGCACAATGCACTGGGTTGGACATTTTACCTGTTTGGCTACGAATTTTTGTTCCGTGGGATTTTATTTGTGCCTTTGGTATTGTCGATAGGCTTTTGGCCGGCCACAGCTGTGAATATTGCACTCTATTCGGCCACACACATACCTAAAGGTTTAGAAGAAACCATTGGTGCAGCCGTGCTTGGTTTGGCCTTATGCTGGCTTACCGCCTTAACCGGAACCATCTGGATTGCCTTTTTTGTACACGTGGCCATGGCTCTTAGCAACTCGTTTACCGCCCTGAAACATAACCCTGAAATGACCATCCAATAAAATAGTAAAAAAATGCGCTATTCTGTAACCGACAAAGTAGTATTGGTAACCGGCTCAAACCTGGGAATTGGCAAGTCAACAGCCACTGAACTGGCTAAACGTGGCGCCCTGGTAGTTATAAACGGACGTAAAGCCGACCGCCTTGAAAGCGTGCGTGCCCAAATTGAGCAAAACGGAGGTAAGGTTCTTGCCGTTGCGGCTGATGTTACCAATCCGGACGACTGCGAAACGATGGTACAAAAGATAATTGACCATTACGGCCGGCTGGATGTTCTTATTAGCAATGCAGGCATTTCGATGCGCGGAAACTTTGAAGATGTAAGCCCCGAAGTTTTCAAACAGGTAATGGATGTAAATTTTCATGGTGCCGTAAACATCACCAAAGCAGCGCTACCCCACCTAAAAAAAAGCCGCGGACGGATAATGTTTATTTCAAGTGTTGCAGGAATTAGAGGTCTACAAGGTATTTCGGCTTATTGTTCGGCAAAAATGGCACTTACAGCCCTGGCCGAATCGATGCGGATTGAACTCAGCAAAACCGGCATAAAAATAGGCATTACCTACGTGGGCTTTACCCAAAACGACCCGGTAAAGCGCACCATGGCTGCCGACGGAAGCCTGATACCCATTGAAGAACGCAGCAACAAAAATGCCCAAACCACCGATGAGGTAGCCCGGGCAATTATCTGTAATGTTGAAAAAGGTCGTTTTAAAAATGTACTTACCTCATTGGGGAAACTTAACGCCTTTGCCAATAAGCTTTTTCCGGGTCTGGTTGAAAAAGTGTTGATAATAGCAAACAACAAGGTAAGTAAAATGTCGAAGTAGCAATTATCTAACCTTTTTGCCGCGCATAATCACTGACAAAGTATCGTTAATTTGCATTTTGACGTACATTTGTACGGAAATGATATGATAATAACCAGAAATTTGAAAGATTTTAAAAGCACAGTTATACCAGCATTCACGGCTAAACATTTTATTGAATCAATCAACAAATGACCTGTCCCTAAAGTATTGGATTTCAAAACACCATAGAAATAGAGAGCGCAGAATTTCTTCATTGTTTTCTCTGCGCTCTTAGCGATCTTTGGTGTTTCTATTCATTCCCCATGTGTTTCAGGAAAATCCGGGCAATCATATTGGCTGGCATTTCCTTAATATTTGAACTTTTGTTGGCTGCCACCGAAACCACTAATCCATATTCAGGATACACCACGACAGCTGATCCTCCTCCGATGGTTTCGCCAAACTGGATTAACAAATTCCTCTCTTCTTCATCAATCAGGTACCACCAGCCAAAACTACGCCTTACTTCTATACTATCATTAAAAACATGGGGCTGACGAAACAACGTTAATGTTTCTTCATTGAAAAAACCAGGTTCGAGTATTAATTGTGCAGCCTTGTTTATATCGTCGGCATTAGACAGTAACCCATGAGCCGGCATAAATGGCAATAAATATACTTCACGCGCATTGCTCAAACGGGCAACATAATCGAGGCCGTAAAACTCGCTACGGTTGGGAACAATTGCATCATTACGTGCATAAACCAATGATTTCAAATCTAACGAATCAACAAACAAATTGCGAAACATTTTAAGATAATGTTCCTCCGTCACTTCTTCATTAACCAATGCCAACAGCGAGGAGCCATAATCCGATCTCAACAACTGCTGATCGGGTTTATACACCAGTTCTTCATCTTCAAAAAACCGAATAAAATCTTTATATGTATTTATTGAATCGTGCTTGAGTAATTCCTCAATATTATGCTCCTTAAACCCGGCACTGTACACTCCAAGCATACGGGGCGTAAAATCATATTTTTTCTTTGGAAACTCAGGGATATAATGGTAAAAACTACTATCGATGTTCATTTTACCCTGCTGTTGAAGGTAGGCTGCCATGTACGTTGTAAACATGTGCGCCAGATGACCGGCACGAAAGCGGGTATCACGGGTAACCGGCACATTCAGCTCCTTGCTGGCCACTCCAAGTCCCTGCGACCACACCAATTCTCCGTCAACCGAAACTGAAACCGACATGCCAGGCACGAACGACGTCATCATAAACCTGCGCAATCCTTCCTGCGATTCAATTATGGCATCTTTATACGACTTTTCATAAACGATTTGGGATTCTTCGTTATCGGTACATGACCACAAAAAAAGCAATAACAAAAGGGCAACAGAATATTTCAACATTATTTCTAATTTTAAAGGTTAAACATAGCAGGTTCCAAAACTTTTCTACCCATCGTTTAGCTTGCGTAACTGCCCGATAAAATATCGGGAAGGGGTTTACTACCTGTCGTTTGTAACGACACATTGTTATTGGATGATACAATCATTCAATAACGAACATATCACTCCAACCTCGATAATGCCCCAAATATGCATAATTATTATTTAAACAAATCACGCAACAAATTTTTCGCTGCATCTTCAAGTTCTTCACGCGAACTATTTTTCACCTGATTGAGCACCTGTTTTCGAATTTTACCGGTATCAACAACAACATCAGGTTTTTTGGCATCACCTTTTATATTGAAGCCCACATCAACGATTTTAACCTTTTGATGACCGGGAATGTACGCTATTACATTCTGGATTTCTGACGAGAGCACTTCCTTTTCAACCTGTGCATCAACCCTGAAATCGAGCGTTCCCCCGAGATTGTAAGCTCCCGAAAGCTGCACCGGCTGACCGGCAATTTTTGTGCTTAACGGCGAAACACTCAGGTTCCCATTCTTAATAGAATAAGATGTAGTAAAATTATCTACTTCAACATTACGAAACTTTCTTGTTTGTATCACCTTGTCTAACTTTGAAAACAAATTAGTATTTAACAACTTAACATCGTTTGTTGAAAAAGATCCACTTGCTGTAACATCCGTCAAAATGGTTTTCATCTTATCACTTAAAGGGGTATGAAGTTGTATATCGGTAGAAAACTGCCCCTGGCTTTTCGCCGCAAAAGGCATGAATTTTTGGACAATTCCTAACTGTTGATAGGCTGTTGGAAGATCAAAACCGGAAATATCGAGACTGGCAGTCAAATCAGGATTTTGACGGCCATCGGCTACAACAACTCCATTCATTTTCATTGAACCCCCGATAAGCTTCATTTGCAAACCATGTAACTCAAGTTGCTGATTACGTAATATCAATTGACCTTCAAAATCAGTAATATCCATCTGATCGTACAGCAACCTGTCAATGCTTGCATCAAAAACCAAATGCATATTATCGGGTAAGGTTAACGGAATGCTGTCCTGCAATTCATTTTCGGTTTTCACATAATCTTCTTCACCGGGTTTACTTTCTGGCGTGTAATGCGCCATAAACTCATTTAGGTTTAATAAGCGTGAATTAAAATTCATATTCCCGTCAAGGTCATCACCTGCAAAAAGCCATGTAACCACATTCGAAAGTTTCCCTTCAATACTAAAATCGCTCTGACCTATAGTGCCTGTCAAATTGTGCATCGTTATATTCTGATCAAGTAACTCAACCGACACATTATTTAAATTCACACCTTGTGGCACCGAACTGTTTTGAATAAAAAAGTCATCCAGCAAAACACTTCCCGATGAGACAAAGGTTGTAAAATCATTCTGTTCAAGCGACGAATAATTTCCTTTCATTTGAGCATCAGCCACCAGCCTTCCTGTCATTTTAGTATCACCCAATGGCACAACATTGCTCAATGCCCCCATATCGATGGTGCCGTTTAGATCAACATCAATAAAAGGATCGCTCAATAAGGTTCCAAACATAGCCTGCATCGAAAACGGGTTGTCGGCCAGCTTCATATCCATTTTTTCAACTCCCAGTGTTAGCAAATCAAGGTCTCCCTCCGGCTTCGCTATACGGGCATTTAATTGTTTCAACTCCAGTTTATCAGGTAATCCCGGGTACTTGATCGTCGCCTTATTTACGTTCAATCCAATGTCAAGACCAGGATAAATATTTTCGAAATAAACTCCTTTCACTTTGCCGCCAAAATCAACATTTCCGGTAGCTTCAACATCCTTCATGTATTTTTGAAATGCATCGGGAATAACCGATAAAACCTGAAAAATATCAATTTCGGGAACATCAAAATCAACATCAAAAATCATAGAATCGCCGGGCATTGAAAAACCCCCGTTGATATTAACCGGCATCCCATTTATCCGGCTCTCGCCAGAACGAAATACAAAGTTGTAGTTCTCCAGGTCAGCATCAAGCTGAGTGGTTAAATTTAACGCTGCTTCGTTTACATAACGTACGCTGTCGTATTCAAAATTGACAGATGGTGTAGCGGCCTCAACAGCCAGCAAGGTCTTCATCCCCTCCATTCTGCCTGACATTTTCCCGTTCACATCAAGTGTAGAAAAAAGATAGTTATATTTTTCACTGTTGTAAATAAAATTTAAATCTGTAACAACAATTTCGCTGAGCTGAAGTCTCAAAGCCCCTTTCTCTTTTGCTGCATCTTTCTTTTCGTCAACAGGTTCACCTGTTTTGCCAATCAGCCAGTTTACACTTCCTGTTTCTTTTTGTATAAGTTGAAGTAAGGCTTTATCAAGATGCAATGACTTAATGAGCAAGCCTTCACTTCCAAAAACCGAACG
>JAQIDF010000194.1 GCA_027858145.1 Prolixibacteraceae bacterium
ATAAGGGGCTCAATCGACGTATTTGTGCCCGATGGAATTCTTTCGTTCAAGTCGTTGTTTCAATATTTGATGGAGTTGGCAACAAAAAGGCATTTTAATCTGGTAATCGATGAATTTCATGAATTTTATAATATCAACCCATCAATTTTTAGCGATATACAAAACATTTGGGATCAGTACCGCAGGAAAGCTCGCGTGAACCTCATCGTTAGCGTATCGGTTTATTCATTAATGCAGAAAATTTTTCAAAACGCGAAAGAACCTTTGTTTGGCAGGGCCGATAATATTATGAAGCTTTCAGCTTTTGATACTGATACGTTGAAAGAAATTTTACGTGATCACTACCCTGACTATACTAATGATGATTTGTTGGCATTTTATTCATTTACTGGTGGAATACCTAAGTACGTTGAGTTGCTTTGCGACGGGGGAAGGTTAGACGTAAACGGTATGATTGAATTTATGGTTCGTGATAACTCGTCTTTTACCGATGAGGGAAAAAACCTTTTAATTGAAGAACTGGGGAAAAATTACGCCACCTATTTCTCAATTTTAAGTGCCGTTTCGGGTGGAAAAAATACACAGCCCGAAATTGAGGCTGTTTTGGGCAATAAAAGTATCGGAGGACAGTTGAAGCGGCTAATTGAGGATTACAATCTTTTGTCGCGCCAAAGGCCAATGCTCTCGAAAGAAAACACACAAACAGTCCGATACGAAATCCATGATTGTTTTCTAAGGTTTTGGTTCAATTATTTTGACCGGCATCGCTCGCTTATTGAAATAAAAAACTTTAAGGTCCTACAGGAAATTATTAAATCGGATTACCCGACTTATTCTGGAAAACTACTGGAGCTTTTTTTTAAACAGAAGATGGCCGAAAGTAGTCAATACCGTATGATTGGCTCGTGGTGGGAACAAAAAAAAGATCAGCACGAAATTGACATTGTTGCCCTGATGCTGGATAAAAATCAAGCACTTGCCATAGAGATAAAAAGGAATAAAAAGAATTTCAAACCTAAAGTTTTTACTGAAAAAGTACAACACTTGAAACAAAAAGCCTTGCCCAAATACCACATCGAAACCCTGTGCTTGTCGCTCGATGATATGTGATTACCATGGCATCATTTCTTATTGTTGTATCAAAACTCTTTTCTGACCAAAGTCGACCGCTCCTTCTTTCATTTTTATTTTTTTCAAATTTGCTCGTTCCCTAAAATCAACTTCGGGATTATTTTCGTTATGCAGTATCTTTTCAATTTTTCGACTGTATTCTTTTCTTAATTCTTTCAGTTTGTTCCGGTGAAACTGAATAACATCTGACGATTTATTTTCACCCTTTGGAAAAGGGTGATCCTTTTAGCGCAACGAACTTGCTTTCAATATATGCAATAGGAGGTGTTGCACACCAGCCGGAATTTTTTATTTCAATAAACTTATTATTATACTTGAATTCAAATCCATACCCGTTTTCCGGCAGTTTGTTCGTTTTATCAAATATCCAGATGGTGTCGTTGAGCTGTGGGTTCGTCCAGCATCCTATAATGGTGTCAGGGTATTTCGGGCTCAAATCGTTGTTTTCGTCACATGCGATTATCAATATTGAAAATAGAGAAAAAGCAATAAAAGTTCTAAAGCGTTTTTGCATAACCTGTTTTAAACGAACGATGATTGTTTTTGATAAAAGGTTGCGTCAGAAATTTCATGCCTCATTTCTTTTCGTTTTTTGGATGATTGCAATGTATGTGTACAGCTATTATTTTCCACGCCGCATTAAAACCGATTTCAGAAGCGAGTTACCACAATTTTGTGTTGATTGAGAGAAAATAAAAATAGAGCTATATCTTTACTATTTGCGAAATAAGTGGTATAATTGTAGATATATCTATATTCAAAAAAATGAAGGAGCAAGTTTACGAGAAATCTGGTGCAGAAATCATTCGCGAAATGGGAAAACGGTTTAGTGATTATAGAAAACGGATGGGACTCACACAAAAGGAAGTTTCCGAGAAGTCGGGATTGAGTGTTTTCACTATTAGCTCGTTCGAGCGAGGTGATGGTATTGGCATTACCATGGCATCATTTATTAAAATGTTACGTGCCATTGAATTTTTGGAAGAGATTGAAAAGTTGCTGCCCGAATTACCCGAAAGTCCGCGGGCTTTGTTTATGCAAAAGCACAAAAAACGATAAACCATGGAAACTAATGTGGTAAAGGTAAAACTATGGGATCTGGATGTCGGATTTTTATCATGGGATAAAAAAAACGGGGTTGCCTTTTTTGAATACGAACCTTCATTCCCGGATAAGGGCTTAGATATTGCACCTCTAACAATGTCCATTCATTCATTACGCAGCAAAAAAATGATGCCATGGTCGGGCGATGAAGATAAGCTTTATCAAGGACTTCCGCCAATGATTGCAGATTCATTGCCTGATAAATGGGGAAATTCACTTTTTAAAGCCTGGTTAAGGGATCACAAAATTTCTGCCAAAAAAACAACTCCCGTCGATCATTTGTCGTTTATAGGCAGCCGTGCTATGGGAGCTTTAACTTATGAACCTGCACAAAATCTGGGTGACACATCTGCCTTTTCTGTCGATGTTCAAAAGTTATATGAATTTGCACAACGGGTTCTTAACGAACAGGAAACAGTTGTGCTTAACAGTGAAAATTCATTTTTATGGCACGATTTGGTAAAAATCAGCTCCTCTCCGGGAGGAAAAAGGCCGAAAGCTATTGTGGCCTTAAATGAAGAGACCAATGAAATGATTTCGGGGCAGGGCATTATTCCTGATGGTTTTCAACACTACATTCTCAAGTATGATGACGATATGTTATATCCCTCTGCTAAATTAGAATATGTATATTACCAAATGGCTTTAGATGCCGGTATTGAAATAATGCCATCGCATCTTCGGGATTACGGTAAAGCTACACACTTTTTAACACAGCGTTTCGATCGTAACGGGAATGAACGCATCCACATGCAAACACTGGCAGCCATGTCGCCTTTAGCCAATAGTTACGAGGATGTCTTTACGGTAATCCGGCATCTAAATTTACCCTTCAAAGCCGTTCGCCAACAATATCTTCGGATGGTATTCAATGTGCTTGCCCGGAATGTTGACGATCATTCAAAAAACATAGCTTTTTGCATGGATCGTTCCGGTGTTTGGAATTTGTCACCTGCTTACGATTTAACCTTTAGTGTCGATTTAGCAGCGCCTGGGTATGCGAACAGGCATTCTTTAACGATTAATGATAAAAACGACAACATAACTTTAGAAGATTTGGAAAAAGTAGGGAGCGATAACGATATTACAGATTGTAAAACACTTATTGGCCAAGTAGTTTATGCTGTTGAGGGGTTTGATAAATATGCCACAGAAGCTGGTGTTAATGAGAAAATAGTTTCTGCCATCAATGTAGAGTTAAGACATATAAACTCTTTTAAATAAATTCACCACTGTCCGCTTATATACAAAATACGTTTTCAATACATTGCTTAATATTATTAAGTTGAAGTTTAACTTTATTGATTATTTATCAATTATATTTCATTTTAATTTGCATTATTGAAATATTATTTCCTACATTTGCAATATCAATTTAATTATTTCAAGATGCGACTACCTGTAAATTGTCCGAGCTGCAATGCAGCGCTAAGTGTTTCAACTTTGAAATGCGAAAGCTGCCAAACAAAAGTTGAGGGCTCTTTCGAATTGCCAATGCTGGCAGCACTGCCCCCCGATGTCCAAACATTTATCATCGAGTTTGTTAAAAACAGTGGCAGCCTCAAGAAAATGGCTAAAGCCATGTCGTTGAGCTATCCAACCGTGCGTAACCGTCTGGATGAAATTATTGAATTACTAAACGAAACCGACAATCCAAAAATTGAATAGTATGAAACTGAATATTATATTCAACCCGTTTGAAAAAATTGCGGGGGCAAAAAGTTTCTTTATCGGATTAGCTGCTGTACTTCTGGCAGGCGCAATTGGCTACTTCAGCAAAACACATTTCGATGGCATTTTAAATGTACATTCCGGCATGCAATCGGCCTGGTACTTACATATACTGGAACCTCTTTTAAGTGTAGCCACCATTGCGTTGTGGTTTTTGCTGTTTGCCAAAATATTTGGAAAACATAACATACGGACTATCGATGTTTTCGGAACACAATTTTTTGCATTTATTCCACTTGTACCTTCATCGTTTCTGGGCTTTTTTAAAGTTACCGAAGTCATTAGTGATCAACTAAAGCAACTTATAGCAAATCCAACAGGTACGCTCGATATCGCTCCGCCACAAATGCTTGCATTTGTAGCCCTGATGATAGTGGTGATGATGCTTTCGGTATGGAGTGCAGTTTGGATTTACAAAGGCTTTAAAGTGGCAGCAAACCTGCCAAATCAAATACATATTCCGGTGTATATTACTGGAATTATTGTGGGAATGATTGTACCTAAACTTTTAACTTCAATAATCATCTAACACCTACAACAATGAAAAAAACAATTATTATTGCACTGCTTGCCCTTATGACAAGTTTTGCCGGTTTTGCACAAGAAATAACTGGGGCATGGAATGGTATTCTAAAAGCTGCTCCCGGTCAAAATCTCCGTCTCGTATTTAATATCACTGAAACCGAAACAGGTATTTCGGCAACTATGGATAGTCCCGACCAAAGTGTATTTGGCATTCCTGTTTCAGAAGCTACTTTTAAAGATCAGAAGCTTACGATTATCATACAACAGGCAGGCATAAAATATGAAGGAACACTGGCAGGCGACAGTATCGTTGGCATCTTTAACCAGCTTGGTTCATCTTTCCCGATAGTACTTAGCAAAAGTGTTAAAAAAGCAGAAAAGCCGATACGGCCGCAGGAGCCCAAAAAGCCTTATCCGTATTTCTCGGAAGATACAACCTTTAAAAACACGGAGGCCGGCATCAACCTGGCCGGCACCTTAACCCTGCCCGGTACAGAAAGCAAACACCCCGCTGTGGTGCTTATCTCGGGCAGCGGGCCTCAAAATCGCGATGAAGAACTTATGGGCCACAAACCCTTTCTGATCCTGTCTGATTACCTTACACGAAACGGGATAGCTGTGTTGCGTTTCGACGACCGTGGCACAGGTGAGTCGAAAGGTGATTTCAGCAAGGCTACTTCGTTCGATTTTGCCACCGATGTTAAAGCAGCCATCGACTATTTGAAAACCCGCGAAGAAATTAATCCTGCGAAAATTGGCTTAATGGGACACAGCGAAGGCGGATTGGTTGCTCCCTTGGTAGCATCGCAATTTCCCGGTGAAGTGGATTTTATCGTGCTACTTGCCGGCCCCGGCCTTCCCGGAAGTGAAATTATTATGATGCAACAGCAACTAATTGGCAAAGCATCGGGTTTGCCCAACGAGCAGCTAAAACTGGCCGTTAGCACCAACAAACAGATTTTCGATTTGATACATAAATCCAACGATTCGGAATCGCTCCGTACAGAGGTTTCAAACCTGCTGAATGAAATTGTTGCCGAACACCCTGAAATTGTTCCCGGAGGAATGGAAAACGACCAGTTCGTTGATATGCAGCTTAGTCAGCTATTATCACCCTGGATGCTCAACTTTCTAATATATAATCCCGCGGTTGCGCTCGAAAAAGTGCGTTGTCCGGTATTGGCTTTAAATGGCGAAAAAGATTTGCAGGTTCCGCCAAAAGAAAATCTGGAAAAAATTCGTGAGACCTTGGAAAAAGCTGGCAACCAAAATGTAACCACCATTGAACTAAAAGGCCTGAACCATCTTTTTCAGGAAAGTGAAACCGGCTTACCTGTCGAATATGGGCAGATAGAGCAAACCATGTCGCCGATAGCTTTGAACGCGATCACTGACTGGATTAAAAAGCAGGTGAAGTAAGACAAAAGATATTAGCCTTTAGCCATAAGGTTTTAGGCGATAGTCATGTTTAATAAAAAACAATTCGGTTTATTATCCATCTATCCACCGTTTAAAGTCGCCTGTTTTTTCACGGCTCACAAGCAGGTTGTCGGGTTTGAAGCCCGAAGCTAGTACAAGTTTCAGGCGACTGCCTGAATATGTAATCAGTTTTGAAATAGCTTCGATATTGACCAGCGAGTTTCGGTTAATGCGGAAGAACTTTGCCGGATCGACCTGCTGTTGTACCTGATCGAGCGAAAAGTCGATGCCGTAGTTTTTACCTTTATAAGTGCGTATGAAAGTGGAGCGCTCGCTGATGTAAAACAACTCAACTTCGGATGTTAATACCGAAACATACGCTGGCCCAACCTTAACGAGAAAGCGTTTTCGCCAGTTGGATTCCTGCAATTTTATGATTGTTTCGTAGGCATGCTGGTTTTGGATCGGGGCGGCATTCATCTGTTCAAATTTTGTTAGAGCCGCTTCCAGACTTTCAGGGTCGATGGGTTTTAGCAAATAATCGATGCTGTTTACTTTAAAAGCACGAATGGCATATTCATCGTAAGCTGTGGTGAAAATAACCGGCGTAGTCACTTTCACCTGCTCAAATATTTCGAAGCAAATACCATCAGAAAGCTGGATGTCCATCATGATGAGGTCAGGAGTAGTGTTGTTAGTAAGCCATTTAACGGCGTGCTCAACTGTTTCGATGATGCCCGTAACCTGCCAGTCAGGTCTGTACGAACGGAGCAACCGTTCCAACTTTTCGGCTGCCGGCCGTTCGTCTTCTATGATGAGTATCCGTCTCATTATTCACAAAGTAAGGGTATTGTTACTACAAATTCGGTATCGTTTTCTTTAATTTTCATTTCCTTGCCGGTAAGTAAGTTTATCCGTTTCGAAAGGTTGGCCAGCCCCATTCCACCGGTTTCGCTTAGCTGTTTTTTCCGATTAATGGAATTGCTCACTACAATGGAATCACCCATTTGTGTAATAATTACAACCAGTGGTTTTTCGTGAGTGGCAGCGTTGTGCTTAAAAGCATTTTCCACCAACAATTGCAGCGATATGGGCAAAATGTTACAGTTTTCGTTTTCAATTTTCCACACAAGGTCAATTTTGTCTTCGTCGCGTAATTTTTGCAGAAAGAAAAAATCATTCACAAAGTTTACTTCATTTTTAAGTGGAACGGTATCTGTCTCGCGGTTATCAAGTATATAGCGATAAATATTGGAAAGCTTTTGAGTAAACTGTTCGGCCTTTTCAGGTTTACTTGAAATGAGCGACGACAGCGTGTTGAGACTGTTAAAGAGAAAATGCGGGTTCACCTGGTTTTTCAGGGTTTCACTTTGGTAAACCAATAATTCTTCCCGGGTTTTGTACATTATTTTCATCATTTCTAACCACATGATGATGAAAAAAGCTAAAGTTGCCAATACCGATGCGATGAGTAATGAAATAACAATTCCTTTTAATTCATATTGAAAAAGGTGCTCCAGTGCAGCTTGCAGCCCACCCTGCCATTGCATTTGAAAGATGGAAATTACCATCGATGCCACCAGGGTGCCTGTTATCACGATCAGAAAGAAAAAAATGCATACTCTGGCAATTACCTGGCGAACGAAAGTTTTACGATTTTCAGTTTTAAAAGTGCGAAACAACGAGCGCGAAACCCAGTAAAAAATTTCTGCATCGATCACCATAATAATAAACGATATAGCGGTGATAATCCAGAAAGAACCACTGCCATTGATTACCCAAAACAAAAGGGAACCAACAATGCAAAAGAATACGATGCGGGCATGGATATTCCAGGGAAACCGCAATCCAAAGTTGAAGAAAGTTAAAAGTTTGTTTTTCATGGCTATTTATTTTAAAGTCCATGACAAATTTTGCTCAAAAGATACAGAAACAAAAACAAAGCTTGCAGAGCTGTGGAAAAATAGTGTTGAACTGTTTTGTAAAAACATCGAATTGCATATTACATTTTCCACCTTCCCCTTCGTTTGAGTGCAACCTCCCTATCCCTCGTTGCAAATGAGGAGTTGTAGGGAAACTTTCCTAAAACGACTAACTTTTTAGTCGTTTTTTCTTGCTTGACTAAAAACTTAGTCATATATTTGTTTCGGACTTTCAACATTACAATTATGCAACTGACAAAAGCTGAAGAACAAATAATGCAGATACTATGGGAACTGGGCGAAGGAATGGTTCGCGATATTCGCGATAAGTTTGATGACCCCAAGCCCGCGCGAAACACTGTTTCAACAATTATTCGGGTTTTAGAAAGCAAAGGTGTGGTTAGCTACCGCCCCGAAGGAAATGCACACGTGTATTACCCACTGATTTCGAAAGGCGAATATTCAAAAAAGCAACTGTTTTCGCTTATGAAGAACTATTTCAATAACTCGTTTCCGCAAATGGCCACGTTTTTTGCACGTGAGAACGACCTGACCATTGAGGAGCTTGAAAATTTAATGAATGAAACCAAAGAGGAACTTAAAAATCCCGAAAACGAATAAGGAATGAATGCACTGGGAAGCTATTTACTGCAAATGGCCTGCTGGCTGGCCGGATTTTGGCTGGTGTATGCGGCATTTTTACGAAACGAAACTTTCTTTAAGCTGAACCGTTGGTTTTTGCTTACAGGTTTAGCCGTATCGGTATTAATGCCTTTGTTTCCGGTTAATTACAGAGCCGAAGCAGCAACGGCCAATTTTTCAGCTATAAGCACAGTGCTTCGCTACTCGCAGGTAACAGAAATAAGCACCGAAAAATCGGTAAATTACTGGCTGTTGGCCTACATTCTGGGAGTTTCAGTTTTTGCATTCAGGTTTATTTGGCAAACATTCAGGCTTCGAAAAATGCGTAAGCATGCTGAAAATGAACTATCGGGCTTGGCCAAAATTTACAGGCTCGATACCGATACTGCACCATTTTCGTTTTTCAGAAATATTTATGTTAGTAAAAAATTGAGTGGCGATGCTGAGTTGAAAGCGGTTATTGCCCATGAGAAAGTCCACATTGAAGAACGACACTGGGCCGACCTGCTATTGCTGGAAATGGTCCGCGCTGTGCAATGGTTTAATCCCTTGCTTATATTTTACAAAAAGGCAATATTGCAAAACCATGAATACCTGGCCGATACAGGTACTTTACAAAAAGGGGTGAGTGCACGCACCTACAAAGCCATACTGGCTAATCAAATGCTGGGTATGCCTGTATTGCAAATTGCCAACGGCTTTACGCTGTTTAATCCAAACAAAAGAATTACAATGATGAATAAAAATAGAACCAGCTCCAAAAAGCGCATGAAGCTTTTGTGGGCACTTCCTGTAGCGGCTTTAATAATGACCGCTTTTGCCGAGCCTGTTTATGAACTGGCAAATGCTGCAAGCGGGAATGAAATTATTGAGGGAAAAACGATTACCGTTAAAGGGAAAGTAACCGATGAAAACGGTGAACCGCTGCCCGGAACTTCGATAATTATTGCCGGAACACACAGAGGAACACTAAGCGACGCCAACGGAAAATTTGAACTAGAGGGTGTTTTGCCCGAAAACGAAATTGTTTTTTCGTTTGTAGGCTATAAATCTGTTCAAATAAAGGCAAGTAAAAACATCGATGTGCAACTCGAACGAAAAACAATGGTAATGAAAGCAGTTACTGAAGAAGTTGCGCCACCACCTCCGCCAACTCCATTAGTAAAGTCGATAAATTCAGGAGAGATGTCTTCAAATTTATCGGTGATTTTAGGTGAAAAAGTAGGCAATTCGCCCTTAGTTATACTTGATAAAAAGGAATATAAAGGAAAAATCAATGATATTGACCCCAATACTATTGCCGAAGTATCGGTATTGAAGGATGTATCGGCAACTGTTACTTATGGTAAAAAGGGTGAAAACGGCGTAGTTATAATAACAAGCAAAGACAAAATCAAAAGCCGAGACGAAGAGGTATTTGTTGTTGTTGAAGATATGCCCTTGTTTGTGGGAGGAAAACCTGCGTTGAATTCATATTTGGCAAAAGCAACAGCCGGCTCAAAAGACAAAACGCCGGTACATCGTTTATATGTAACCGGCGTTATTTTCGACATTTTTATGTTGCCCGAATAGGAACTCCCAAATTTAAAATAACACTTAACTTATTAATGTTTAAAAGTTTGTACCGAAAAAATATGGAAAAACAGAAGATATAGCTAAATGTGTTGGTTTAATTGTTTGATCTGCTTTGAATAATAAGTTCAGATATGTTCATTTGTAGATAAATCCTAAAAGAACTCGCGTCCCATGCTCTGGCATCCGACCTTAAATTATTGAGGGCGTAATCGTAAATACACCCCAGGTATAAGCCCTGATCGCCAATTTGCAGATTAATTGTTGCGCTGGGAAGATATTTTCTCATCTTGTCATTAATATTAACATCATCAAAATCTTCGCCAATTCCATACTGCTTAGCACCTATTAAAAAATGATTTGTAGCTCCAATACCCAAAGAATATACTTTGTAGAACTTATATCTTATTAACAAAGGCAATTGAAAATATCGTGCTTTATAAGCTTTCAGATCATTACCTTTATATTTATTTGCAAATGATGAAATTCCAATACTTGATTCAAGCATCAGGTTTGTCTTTAGCCGGTATAAAGCAACTAAGCTAAGTTTACTATTCCCCTGCATTTTGGTATATGTATTAAAATCACCTTTAATATTACTCCATCCCAATCCAAGCCTAGCATCAACATAAAATTTCGGATTCCTGAAAGGGCTATATGCATAAGAATTATTCGTTGATATAAAGAGTAGTGCTATTAATAAAACAGAGTAAAAAAATAATCTTTTTAAATTGTATTTATTCATGATCTTGTTTTTTATCAGATAATTTTCTGTTACAAAGAGTGGTGTTCTTATTCTCAATGTTTTTTGATAAATTAAAATGCATAACCTACCGTAAGATTAGTTGCGAATGCAAACCTCCACAAATAATCTGTAGTGATTTCTTGCTCGTATTTTTCATCCTTGTACGTATAATCAAAGGTTGAAAAGCGATATAAGTCTGCACCTA